>NZ_CALFQK010000143.1:0-140306 GCF_937921195.1 uncultured Salinicola sp. | reverse complement strand
TGCCACGCTGGGCGATGGCAGCAGGGCGCTACTGGGAAACGCGGCGCTGATGAGGGAGCACGGCATCGACATCGCCGCCGCTGAGACCGAGGCGAAAAAGTGGCAGGCGCAGGCGACCAGCGTGATCTATCTAGCCAGCGGCGGGCAGCTGGCAGCGCTGTTTGCGGTGCGCGATGCGCTGCGTCCGGACAGCCGCGCGGCGATCGCGCGCCTGCGAGCAGAAGGAGTGAAGGTGGTGATGCTGAGCGGTGACAATCGAGCGGCCGCGGCAGCCATCGGCCACGAAGCGGGGATTGATGACGTGCGCGCCGAACTGATGCCCGAGGACAAGCAGCGGGTGATCGCCGAGCTGCAGCAGGCGGGCGAGCGTGTCGGCATGGTCGGAGACGGTATCAACGACGCCCCGGCGCTGGCGCAGGCCGACGTGGGCTTTGCCATCGGCCAGGGTACCGATATCGCCATCGAGAGCGCCGGCATGACGCTGATGCGAAACTCGCTGCACGGCGTCGGTGACGCCATCGCCATCAGCCGCGCGACGCTCTCCAACATCAAGCAGAACCTGTGGGGCGCCTTCGGCTACAACGCGTTGGGCATCCCGATTGCCGCCGGTATACTCTACCCGCTCACCGGGCTACTGCTGTCCCCGATGATCGCGGCGCTGGCAATGTCGCTGTCGTCGGTGACGGTGGTCAGCAACGCCAATCGGCTACGCCTGCTGCGACCCGGTGGCGGTCAACGTCCGCCAACCAAGATCGACGCAAAGGAAGCGACGGCATGACACTTCTGCTCAATACCCTGGGCATTGCGGTGATTCTGTTCATCGTCTGGTGGTTCTGGCTGCGAGGCTGATCGCAGCCAGCCAAGAGCGCAACCGGCAAGGAGAAAACGATGACTTCACCACACCACGCGCCACCGCTGGGCGGCGTCATCGAAAGCGTTCTCTACACGGCCGACATGAAGCGGGCCCGGGACTTCTTCGCCCAGGTGCTCGGCCTCGAGCCTCATCTCGAGGACGAGCGCTTCACCGCCTACCCCACCGGCGACACCATGCTGCTGGTGTTCCAGCAGGGCCAGACCGGTGAGACGGTCGATCTGCCCCACGGCATGGGCACGATTCCTCCCCATGACGGCGCCGGTCGCCAGCATCTGGCGCTGGCGATTCCGAGCGCAAGTCTCGACGACTGGGAGGCGCATCTCGCCGCTCGAGGGATCGAGATCGAAGGCCGGACCCGCTGGCCGAAAGGGAGCGTGAGTCTCTACTTCCGCGATCCGGACAACCATCTGCTCGAGCTGGTCACGCCGGGGTTGTGGCCCAACTATTGAACGCCGGCGCCGGTTGAAGCCGCTTTCGCACCAGGGCCTTCAGCTCTGACTGACGCCGGTATAGAGCCCCGGGCGGTGGTTGATGGTGAGAATCGCCCCCAGCACCACGGTCCCGACGATCGAATAGAGCACGTTGGTGACCGGCAGCACGAAGAACGCGGCCAGCATGATCAGGCCGTCCAGGCCCATCTGCACCTTCCCCGCCGGCCAGCCGTAACGATCCTGCAGGTAGACCGCGAGGATGTTGAACCCGCCGAGGCTGCCACGGTGACGGAACAGGAACAGCACGCCCAGGCCGATCAGGCTGCCCCCTGCCAGCGCCGCGAACAGCGGGTCGACCGTGCCGATCTCCAGCCAGTCCGGCAGCATCCAGGATATCCACGACAGCAACGCCACCGCACCAAAGGTCTTGAAAGTGAAATGGTGGCCGATGCGGCGCCAGGCCAGCCAATAGAACGGCAGGTTGACCAAGAAGAAGACCGGCCCGAAGTTCCATCCGGTGACGTAGGTCACCAGCAGCGCGATCCCCGCGGTACTGCCGATCAATATCTGGGCGTGATGATAGAGCGCCAGGCCGAGGGCAGCGCAGGACGCCCCCAGCAGGATGGCCAGCACGTCCTCGTGGGGACGGTGGCGATAGACCCGTTCCATGCGGACCCCCTTGTTGTCGTTGTGCCGCCGGATAGGCAGTCGAATTCAGCGTCGGCGCTTGTGGCGCCGCCGAGGGATTATAACGGCAAGTCTATAAAGCAGACGGCAAGAAGTCAGCGGGCATCCCATGACCCCGATGAGCCGAGGAAATGCTGAACAAACCGGCGAGCGGAGCAACCGGAGCCCATGGGGTAGCGAGGATTCCGATCGGACCGACGCCCCGGCACCGCACAACGCAGTGATTCACCGGAAACGCCGAGCTCGCGCAGCCGTTCAGTCAGTATTTTCTATTCTCCTAAAGGCGCTCGGCGTGCTCGATCATCAGCTGCAACGACTCCCGCCCCTTCCAGCGATTGCGAGACAGCTTGAAGGCGCAGCGCACCCTGTCGCCCAGCGAGATCGGCGCGGCTTCCCCGGGATTGAGCGCGCGGAACCAGATCGCCCGGCAGACGACCGCGTCGCAGGAGAGTTCGAGCATCAGGTGATTGCCCTCGGCGCCTACCGGACGCAGCTGCTCGACGAAGAACTCGGCCTCGAACAGCGGCGCATCGAACTCGCGGCCGTAGGGCGCCAGGGCTTCGAGCTCGTCCAGCGTCGAGAGGCTCATTTGCGAGGCTGTCAGCGCGCCGTCGGTCCATACGACGGGAAACAGCTCCCGCTCGCCGAGCTGCTCCCGCACCGCCTGCAGGAACGCGCGCCGAAACGCCTCCATCTCGGCCAGCGGTACCCCCACGCCGGCGGCCCCCCGGTGCCCACCGAAACGTGGCAGACTCGAGGGCGAGAGCTCGTGAGCGCGCTGCAGCGCATCGCGCAGATGCAACGCCTCGATCGAGCGTCCGGAACCGGTGAGCATGTCCGGCGCGGTCGCCGGTGTCAGCACCAGCGTCGGTCTGCCGTAGGCTTGCACCAGCCGCGAGGCGACGATGCCCTGCACGCCGGCGTGTCCTTCCGGCAGATGGATCACCAGCGCCGGCCAGTTCTCGTCCAGCTGTGGCCTGGCCAGCGCCCGGGCGCTCTCGACCATGTCCGCCTCCAGCGCCTTGCGTGCCTGGTTGTCATCGTCGAGGACCTGAAGATGCTGGCGAGCGATGCCGTCGTCCACCGCCAGCATGTAGTGCAGTGCCGCATAGGGGTCGTCCAGGCGCGAGCGGGCGTTGATGCGCGGCCCCATCTGGAACGCCAGCGTCTCGGCATCGAACGGTACGCTGTCGGCACCGAGGCGCTCCGCCATGACGCGCCAGCAGGCGGATTCCATCCGATTGATCAGCTTCAAGCCGTAGGTCACCACGGCGCGATTGGCGGCACTCGCCCCCAGCGAGACGCAGTCGGCCACCGTACCCAGCGCCACGTAGGAGAGCCACGGCGAGAGCTTCGGCGTCGATGCCGACAGCACGCCCTGCTCCACCAGCACCGAGCGGGTCAGCGACATCATCAGCCAGGCGACCATGCATCCGGCAATGGTCTTGTCGGGATAGCTGCAATCGGGGCGCGTGGGATTGATGGTGGCATAGGCGGAGGTCGGGGGGCCCTCCACCGGCAGCGCATGGTGATCGGTCACCACCACGTCGATTCCGGCCTCGCGCAGCCGGGCGATCCGCGGCTCGTCCGATGAGCCGCAATCGGCGGTGATCACCAGGCTGGGGCGCGGCTTCAGCGCCAGGGTGCGCTCGACCAGCGGCAGGCTGATGCCGTAGCCGTCGTTGATTCGATGCCCGATCAGGCTGTGCAGCTTTGCCGCCGGCACGCCGAACAGCTCGATCATCGAACGCAGCATCACCACGTGGGAAGTGATGCCGTCGACATCGTAGTCGGTGAGAATGCCGATGTGTTCGCCCTCGCTCACCGCCCGCGCGATGCGCTCGGCGCCACGGCGAGCGTCGCAAAGCTGCTCGGGATGGCTGAGGTAGCGCAGCGCCGGTGCGGTCAGCGCCTCGAGCGGGCCCTCGTGGCCGTGAAGGCGGCCGGCGAGAATCCGCGCCTGAAGCTCGGAGAGCCCGGCGGCCAGTCCGCGCCGATAGACGTCTTCGTCGCGGGAGCGCGGCTGAATGCGACGACGGGAGTGGTCGCGAATCGCAGCGGGCGAAGTTGGGAAAACAGGCATCGAGAACTCAGGTGAGTGCAGTCATGACGTGCTCGCGATAGGCCGGGCGCGACTGCAGCCGCGTGTACCAAGCTGCCAGGTGCGGCAGGTCGGGACGCGCGATATCCATCTCGAACCAGGCGTAGGCGAAGCAGCCCAGCGGGATATCCCCCATCCCCCACGCCGGCCCCGACAAAAAAGGCCGTTCGGCCAATGTCCGGTCTGCCATGCCGAGTAGCGCGCCGCAGGCGGCAAGCCCTTTTTCGGCAGCCTTGTCGTCGCGCTGCTCGACCGGCAGGCGCACCGTATTCCAGAACAGATCCCTGAAGGGCGATGCCAGTGACGATGTCGTCCAGTCCATCCACTTGTCGGCCCCGGCGCGCACTGCGGGATCCTCGTCATGCAGGGAGTCGCGACCATATCTGGCACACAGATAGCGCACGATGGCGTTGGATTCCCAAAGCACGAGGTCGTCATCCTGTATACAAGGGATCAGGCCGTTGGGGTTCATGGCCCGGTAGGCGGGTTCGTTGACCACGCCATAGGCGCCGCCCGCGTCGAGCCGTTCGAAGGGCAGCTCCAGCTCGGCGGCACACCACAGCACCTTCTTGACGTTGGTGGAGTTCGCCCGTCCCCAGATCTTCAACATGACTTGTCCTCGCTCTGCCATCCCAAGACTGCGTTTCGCGCCGTGCGCCTCGGCTCAGCGCCGGTTGTCGGCGACGAACGCCTGCACGGCTTTCAGGTCGGCAGGCAGTACGCTGTAGCGCTCTTCGCGCTCGAGCAGATCGTCCATGTGCGGTGGCAGCGGCACGCCGGAGAAGCCCGCCTTGACCACCGCCTCGGCGAACTTGGCCGGGTGCGCCGTTGCCAGCGTGATCATCGGCGTCACGGCATCGGCACGTGCGCGCTCCGCTGCCCGGTAACCGGTGGCGGTATGCGGATCGAGCAGCTCCTTGGTGCGATGATGCGCATCGCGAATCGCTGCCAGGATGGTGTCGTCGTCGACGCTGAAGCTCGAGAATTTCTCACGCAGCCTGGCCAGCGGCGCTTCAGCCAGCACCGCTGGTTCGCTCTGGAAGCGTTCCAGCAGCTCCCGCACGGCGTCGCCATCGCGATCGTAAGCGTCGAACAGCAGCCGCTCGAAATTCGACGACACCACGATATCCATCGACGGTGCCAGCGTCGCCGCCAGTTCACGCTTGGAGAAGTCGTTGTCGGCCAGCGTGCGGTGAAGAATGTCGTTGGCGTTGGTGGCGATGACGAACTGCTTGACCGGCAGGCCCATCCGGTAAGCCATGTAGCCGGCAAAGAGATTACCGAAGTTGGCCGACGGCACGCAGAAGCTGACCTCGCGATGCGGTGCACCCAGCGCCACGCCGGCAGCCACGTAGTAGACGATCTGGGCCATGATCCGCGCCCAGTTGATCGAGTTGACCGCCACCAGCCGCTCGCCGTCGAGGAAAGCCTGGTCGGCGAAGCTCGCCTTGACCATCGCCTGGGCATCGTCGAAGTTGCCCTCGATGGCGATATTGAAGACGTTGTCCGCCAGTACCGTGGTCATCTGGCGTCGCTGCACCTCGGAGACCCGGTTGTGCGGATGCAGGATGAAGATATCCAGATGATCGCAGTGGCGACAGCCCTCGATCGCCGCCGAGCCGGTATCGCCGGAGGTGGCGCCCATGATCACGGCACGTTCGCCACGCTTGGCCAGGAAGTGGTCGAGAATGCGCCCCAGCAGCTGCAGCGCGACATCCTTGAACGCCAGGGTCGGGCCATGGAACAGCTCGAGCAGGAAGTGGTTGGCGTCGAGCTGATTGAGCGGCACCACCGCCTCGTGGCTGAACGTCGCGTAGGTGTCGCGCACCAGCCCACGGAACGTCTCGTCGTCGATCTCGCCGCCGACGAACGGCTTCATCACCCGGAAGGCGATCTCGGCATAGGAGAGCCCGGCCATCGAAGCGAGTTCTTCAGGCGACAGTTGCGGCACCGTCTCGGGCACGTAGAGCCCGCCGTCGACCGCCATGCCGGTCAGCACCACTTCCTCGAAATTCAGCGCCGGCGCCTGGCCGCGCGTACTGATATAACGCATCTTCGGTTCCTTCGGAAAGATCGCGGCTGCGCCGCTTGAAGATGGAAGATCGGCGCGTTGCGCCTGAAAGAGCGAAGAGAAACCCAAAAAACCAGAGAACCAATGCTGGCCTGTCTTCCCTCTTGTATCTCACCTCTTCCTTCTCGGCTTATTCCTGCTCGTCCAGCGACTCGACGCGGATTCGCGTCACCGGCCCGGCGATGTCGGCCAGCGATTCCAGCTGACGGATCGCCTCGTTCATGTGCTTCTCACGGGTCCGGTGCGTCAGCAGGATGATCGGCACCAGTTCACCCTCGGTGGCTTCCTTCTGGATGATCGCCTCGATCGAGATCCCCTGCTCGGCAAGGATCGTCGCCACCCGCGCCAGCACGCCGGGGCGGTCCACCGCCAGCAGCCTCAGATAGTACGCCGTGACGATCTCTTCCATCGGCAGGATCGGCAGCGCGTTGGCTTCGTCGTTGACGCCGCTGAAGGCGAGGTAGGGCACCCGATAGCTGTGGGCGGTGGCGATATTGCGGGCCACGTCGAGCAGATCGGCAACGACGGCGGAGGCGGTAGGCTCGGCACCGGCGCCAGCACCATAGTAGAGGGTCGGCCCCACGGCGTCGCCCATCACGGCGATGGCGTTCTTGACCCCGTGCACATTGGCCAGCAGCCGCTCCTTGGGAATCAGCGTCGGATGCACGCGCAGCTCGACGCCGTTGTCGCCGCGACGGGTGATGCCCAGATGCTTGATGGTGTAGCCCAGGTTATCGGCCTGCTCGACGTCCTCGGCGGTGATCCGCGCGATACCCTCGGTATAGGCGCGATCGAACTGCAGCGGCACGCCGTAGGCGATGGAGGCGAGAATCGTCAGCTTGTGGGCGGCATCGATGCCTTCGACGTCGAAGGTCGGGTCGGCCTCGGCATAGCCCAGCGCCTGGGCTTCGGCGAGGACGTCCTCGAACGCCCGGCCCTCGTCGCGCATGTGGGTCAGGATGTAGTTGCCGGTCCCGTTGATGATGCCGGCCAGCCACTGAATGCGATTGGCGCCGAGGCCTTCGCGCAGCGACTTGATCACCGGAATGCCACCGGCCACGGCCGCTTCGAAGGCGACGATCACCCCCTTCTTGTGGGCGGCGTGGAAGATCTCGTTGCCGTGGACGGCGATCAGCGCCTTGTTGGCGGTGACCACGTGCTTGCCGTGCTCGATCGCCGTCATCACCAGCTCGCGGGCGACGTCGTAGCCGCCGATCAGTTCCACCAGCACATCGATGTCGGGGTTGCGCGCGACTTCGAAGATGTCACGCGTCACCTTGACCCCGGAGGTGTCGCAATGGGGATTGTCACGACGCGCACCCACCTGCTCGATGACGATGGGACGACCCGCGCGACGAGCGATCTCGTCGGCGTTGCGCGTCAGAACGTCGAAGGTGCCACCGCCCACGGTGCCCAGCCCGCAGATACCCACTCTCACCGGATCCAAGATGTCGCTCTCCCCTGCTCGGTTGTACTGGTCGCATCACCCTCCGGAGCGGTGGCCGCGGTCACGGCACCTGTCCTCTGTCGAACGGATTTCATCCACAAAGCGCCCTGAAGGGCGGTCACGGTAGAAAGCCCAGCCCCCCTTGTCAAGCTGACTCGGAGGGATTCACGCCGGGCATCAGCTGTCGCCGTCGGCGTTCACGTCGAGCATCGCCGCCAGACGCTTCGCCGGCAGGTAGCCGGGCACCATCTTGCCGTCGGGGAAGATGATCGCGGGCGTCCCCTGGATGCCGGACTCGACGCCGAGTCGATACTGGGACGCGATGGTGGCATCGCAGCTTTTCGGCGCCTCCACCTCGTCACCGCGAAACGCAGCGCTCATCGCCTCGGAGCGGTTGTCGGCGCACCAGACCTTGGCGAGCTGCCGTGCCGCGTCGGAGTTGGGGCCCATGCGAGGAAAGGCCAGATAGTCTACCTCGATCCCCATGTCGTTGAGCTGGGACATCTCGGCATGCAGCTTGTGACAGTACGGACAGGTGGGATCGGTGAACACGGTGAGCCTGGCCTTCACCTTCCCGGCCGGCTTGTAGACCACGCGCTGATCTTCGGGAACGGCGTCGACCAGGGCCTTGCGGCGCTGATTGGCCGCCTGTTCGGTCAGGTTGACCATGCCGTCTTCGGCGTTCTCGTAGAGATCGCCGACGATCAGGTACTGGCCGTCGGCGTCCGAGTAGAGCGTGTTACCGCCGCGCAGGCGCACCTCGTAGAGCCCCGGTACCGGTGAATCGTCGATGGCCTCGATCGGCAGCGGCTGGCCGCCATGGGCATTCAGCTTGTCGGCGAGATCGGCGGGGGGCTCGGCGAACGCACTCGGCGCCAGGACCACGCCCGTCAGGGCAAGGGCGGGCAGTAAACGACTTCTCATGTTCAACCTCTCGGGTGGTGTTGGGCGTGCAGCGCTTCCAGGCGCGCCTGGGCCACGTGGGTATAGATCTGCGTGGTCGACAGGTCACTGTGACCCAGCAGCAACTGTACGACACGTAAATTGGCCCCATGATTCAATAAATGAGTCGCGAAGGCGTGACGCAGCGTATGTGGCGACAGCGGCTTGTCGATGGCCGCAAGCTGGGCGTAGTGCTTGAGCCGGTACCAGAAGGTCTGGCGGGTCATGAAACCGTCGTGTCGCCCGGGGAACAGCGGCGGCTGGCGAATGTCCCGCATCAGCTCGTTGCGGCCCTGACGCAGATAGCGCTCGACCCACTCGAGGGCCTCTTCCCCCAGCGGCACGAGACGCTCCTTGTCGCCCTTGCCGCGCACCATCACCACCCCCTGGCGCAGGTTGACCGCATTCAGCGTCAGCCCCACCAGCTCCGACACCCGCAAACCACAGGCGTAGAGCACTTCCAGCATGGCGCGATCACGCAATCCCAGCGCGGTCTCCACATCCGGCGCCAACAGCAGGCGATCGACATCGCGCTCCTCGAGCGTCGATGGCAATCCCGGCTGCACTCGCGGCGCCTGAATCTCCGCCAGCGGGTCGTGGCTCATTAGCCCTTCGGCCAGGGCCCAGCGGTAGAAGCGGCGCAGGCAGGAGAGCTTCCGGGCGATGGACCGCGCATGATAGCGCTCGCGACACGCCTCGACGAACGCCGCCAGCGTGCTATCGCCCGGGGCGAGCAGCCGTTCTTCCTGGGCTTCGAGATAGCCGATCCAGGCCGTCAGATCGCGGCGATAGGCACTCAGCGTGTGCTCGCTGGCGCCGCGCTCCAGCCACAGCGCATCGAGGAAGGCATCGCGTCGGTCGTGATCGTTCATGCGGCTCCGTGACGGACAAACTGGCGTGGCCAAAAGCGCCATCATAACGCGGAAACCCCGCGAGCCGAACGACTCACGGGGTTTCCTGCGGACCAGCCGGATACGCCTCCGAGCGGAGGCGCGGGCCGGATCAGCCCAGCTTTTCCTTGATGCGGGCAGACTTGCCGCTGCGCTCGCGGAGGTAGTAGAGCTTGGCCTGGCGCACGTCGCCGCGACGCTTGACTTCGATACCGGCCACCAGCGGGCTGTAGGTCTGGAAGGTACGCTCGACGCCGACGCCGTGGGAGATCTTGCGCACGGTGAAGGCGGAGTTCAGACCGCGGTTACGCTTGCCGATGACGACGCCTTCGAAAGCCTGGAGGCGCTCGCGGCTGCCTTCCACGACCTTGACCTGGACGACGATGGTGTCGCCGGGCGCAAACGCCGGGATTTCCTTGCTCATCTGCTCGTTCTCGAGCGCCTGGATCACCTTGTTCTTGCTACTCATGTCTTGCTCCTCGTTGAAGAAACGTCCCTGGGGGCGTTTCGTAATCCCGGCGCCCGTCCGGCGAACGGTCGGGGCGGAATCGGACTCGTGGATGACACATGTCGACGATCACTTCACTCGACAGTCACGCTGTTCGAGGAGCTGTCGCCTCATGCACCGCCGTCGCGGGAGGACCTGCTTCCCGCGGCGTGTTCGTCGATGAATTCGTCGAGCAGCTTGCGCTGTTCGCGATCCAACGTTCGGCTCTCCAGCATATCCGGGCGCCTGAGCCAGGTGCGCCCGAGGGATTGCTTCAGCCGCCAGCGACGAATCAGCTCGTGATTGCCGCTGAGCAGGACGTCCGGGACACGATGGCCATCGATGACCTCGGGCCGCGTGTAGTGCGGGCAGTCCAGCAGGCCGTCGGCGAACGAATCCTCGCTGGCCGAATCGCTGTGGCCCAGTACCCCGGGCACCTCACGCGCCAGCGCATCGATCATCACCATGGCCGGCAGCTCGCCGCCGCTCAGCACGTAGTCGCCGATCGACCACTCTTCATCGATATCGGCCTCGACCACGCGCTCGTCGATACCTTCGTAACGACCCGCCACGACGATCAAGCCGTCACGTGTCGCCAGCTCCCGCGCCCCTGCCTGGTCCAGCCTGCGTCCCTGGGGAGACAGGTAGATCACGCTGGGACGATGGCCCGCGGACTCGGCACCGGCGCGCGCCTCGGCCAGTGCAGCGCGCAAGGTGTCGACCTTCATCAGCATGCCGGGGCCACCGCCATAGGGGCGATCGTCCACCGTGCGATGCCTGTCGGTGGCGTAGTCCCGGGGATTCCAGAACGCCAGTTCCAGCACTCCCCGCTCCACGGCGCGCCCCGTGACACCGTGCCGGGTAATCGCCTCGAACATCTCCGGGAACAGGGATACGACACCAATCCACACGGTACGCTTCTCCTACCCGTCGCCGACCGCTTGGCTCTCACCGACCTGGACAGCGGCACAGGGTGCCAGCACTGTCGTTGTCAGAAGGAGGGGTCCCAGTCGACGATCATGGAGCGATCGGCCAGATCGACCTGAACGATGACGTCGTCAGGCAGGAACGGCAACAGCCGCTCGCGATCGTCGAGACTCCCCTCGCAGGGCCTGACCACCAGCACATCGTTGGCACCGGTCTCGAACAAGTGGTCGACACGTCCCAGCTTGACGCCGTCGCGGGTCTCCACTTCGAGTCCTTCCAACTGATGCCAGTAATATTCGCCGCTATCCAGTTCGGGTAGCGCCGTCTTTGCCACCGCCACTTCGGCACCGGCCCACTGCTCGGCCTGCTCCCGCGTGTCGATGCCTTCCAGCCGCACCACCAACCCCTTGCCCTGCGGCCGCGCCTCGAGCAGACGACGCGACTGCCGCTGCCCCTGCATCGACAATATCCACATCGGATAATCGAAGATGCCCTGGGCCGGGCTGGTATACGAATAGACCTTGAGCCACCCTTTCACGCCGTGCGGGCTGGTCAACCGACCCAGCACCACATATTGCGTCTCGTCACCCGGCATCAGCCTGTCCTGCTCGGAGTCTTTCGGCAAGGTGTCACCCGACGGTGTCTTGCGAGCCGCCTGCGGCATGACGATCGAACTCAGGCCTGGGCTTTGCGAGCTTCTTTGACCAGCTCGGCAACGCGCTCGGAGACCTGCGCACCCTGGGACTGCCAGTGGGTGACGCGGTCCAGATCGACACGCAGGCGCTCTTCCTGGCCGCGGGCGACCGGGTTGAAGAAGCCGACGCGCTCGATGAAGCGTCCATCGCGGGAAACGCGAGAATCGCTGACGGTCAGGTGATAGAAGGGACGCTTCTTGGCGCCACCACGTGCCAGACGAATGGTTACCATTGCGTTGATAATCCTTCGGTTAAGTTAATCGTTACGCCACGAAATCGAGTCTTCTCGGACACACGCCCGAGACGAAGACGCAGCATTCTACGGAAAACACCGTGTGTTGGAAACCTTTTGTTGCGGTTGACGGTTGCGGGTGGACGAGTCAGCGCCGGGGGAAACCGCCGCCGCCCATGCCACCCATTCCGCCGGGGCCTCCGGGGCCTCCGGGGCCGCCAGGACCTCCGCCCCCCATCATGCCGGACATGCCGCGCATCATCTTCTGCATCCCGCCCTTCTGGCCGGCTTTCTTCATCATCTTCTGCATCTGCTTGTGCTGCTTGAGCAGACGATTGAGATCGGGCACCTGCAGCCCCGCACCCATGGCGATACGACGCTTGCGCGAGCCGTTGATGATCTCGGGCTTGCGGCGCTCCTGCGGGGTCATCGAGTTGATCAGCGACTCGAGCTTGCCAAACTCCTGCTCGGCACCCTTGTTCTGGGCCATCTCCGCCATCTGCCCCATCCCCGGGAGCTTGGACATCAGGCCACCCATGCCGCCCATCTTCTTGAGCTGCTGAAGCTGGTCGCGGAAGTCCTCGAGGTCGAACCCCTGGCCCTTCTTGACCTTCTTGGCCAGCCGCTCGGCCTTGCCCTTGTCGACGTTGCGCTCGGCTTCCTCGATCAGCGACAGCACGTCGCCCATGCCGAGAATGCGCGAGGCCACCCGGTCGGGATGGAACGGCTCGAGCGCATCGACCTTCTCGCCCATCCCCATGAACTTGATCGGCTTGCCGGTGATATGACGCACCGACAGCGCCGCACCGCCGCGCGCATCGCCGTCGGCCTTGGTCAGGATGACCCCGGTCAGCGGCAACGCGTCGTGAAACGCCTTGGCGGTGTTGGCGGCGTCCTGGCCGGTCATGGCATCGACGACGAACAGCGTCTCCTGGGGCTGAATCGCTCGATTCAGGGCCTGGATCTCCGCCATCATCGCCTCGTCCACCGCCAGCCGCCCGGCGGTGTCGACGATCACCACGTCGTGGAACTGGATCTTGGCGTGCTTGATCGCCGCCTCAGCGATCGCCACCGGCTGCTGGGCGCTGGTCGACGGGAAGAAGTCGACCTCGACCTCCCTGGCCAGCGTCTCGAGCTGATCGATGGCCGCCGGCCGGTAGACGTCGGCGGAGACCACCAGCACTTTCTTGTTCTCGCGCTCGCGCAGGTACTTGGCCAGCTTGGCGACGGAGGTGGTCTTGCCCGCACCCTGCAGGCCGGCCATCAACACGACCGCGGGCGTGCCCTTGAGCGTCAGCGCCTCGTTGGCCTGGCCCATGATCGACTCCAGCTCCTGCTGGACGATCTTGACGAACTGCTGGCCCGGCGAGAGGCTCTTGGAGACCTCCTGCCCGACCGCGCGCTCGCGCACGCGGTCGACGAAGTCCTTGACCACCGGCAGCGCCACGTCGGCTTCGAGCAGGGCCCGACGGACCTCGCGCAGCGTGTCCTTGATGTTGTCTTCGGTCAGACGCGCCTGGCCGGTGATCGACTTGAGCGTCTGCGACAGGCGATTGGAGAGACTTTCGAACATGAAACGCTCCGGGCAGCGATGCCTGGCGCCAGCGTGGCTCGAACCCGAGCTCGCGACGCCGCTGGAAAGGAATGTGGGCAGCATTATACGCATGGATGCGGTTCGGCTCCATGCAGCGCGGTGCCACGAGTCGATGGCTGGGCGAGTTGGCGGTGATTGGGTATAGTGGCGGCGGAGCGCGATGGCCTGTCATCCAGGGTTCGTTGCCACCGGCAACAGCCCCTGGCACATCCGCATCTCGTACTCTTTTCATCGTCATGGCGGCTGTTCGAAGACCGCCCACGAGGCCAAAACACCGATGCCGGCGCTTCCTTTCGCCCTTGTCGCTATTGTCTGTTATCTCGCCGCCGGGCTGTGGCAAAGCCTGAGCCTCGCCCGCCGGGTCGCCGAACGCCCGACCTGGGTGCGCGGCGTCGGGCTGATCGCGCTGGCCTGCCACACCTTCATCGTCGCCCTGGCCATCATCGGCCCCCACGGCCTGCACCTGGGCCTGACCCAGAGCGCGGCACTGGTGGGCTGGCTGGTCGTGGCGCTGCTGCTGGCCGCCAGCCTGTTCAAGCCCGTGCTCAACGCCGGCGTCTGCGTCTTCCCGCTGGCCGCCATCACCATCGTCGGCGTCGTCGGCATGCCCAGCCGGATGATCGAGTCCGGCGTCTCCCCCGGTCTCTATTTCCATATCCTGAGTTCGATCGCCGCGTTCTCCTTCCTGGCCATCGCCGCGGTCCAGGCCGCGCTGCTCGGCTTTCAGCACCACGCGCTGAAGCGCCGTCAGACCAGCGGCATCGTCCAGGTGCTGCCGCCGCTGACCCGCATGGAGCAACTCCTGTTCGAGCTGATCTGGTGCGGCATGCTGCTGTTGACGGCAGCCATCGTCAGCGGGTTCGTGTTCGTCGACAACCTGTTCGCCCAGCACCTGGCCCACAAGACCATCCTGTCGCTGCTGGCGTGGCTGATATTCGCCGGCCTGCTGGCAGGGCATCATCTTCTCGGCTGGCGCGGACCCAAGGCGGTGCGCTGGACACTGGCCGGCGTCGCGATGCTGGTACTGGCGTTCTTCGGCACCAAGTTCGTGCTCGAATACATCTTCCACTACAACGCCTGACCTCTTGCCCGGCCGGAAACTCCGCCGCGCGATCATCGGCCGCGTTGACAGGCTTCGGCTAACCCCCTACAACAATCTGACAACTCCATGAGGAATTCTCCGCCTTGAGCGACGACATACCCTTGGGCCTCATGCTGGGCCTGCTGTTTGTTCTGGTCTGCCTGTCAGCATTCTTCTCCAGCTCCGAAACCGGCATGATGTCGATCAATCGCTATCGGTTGAATCATCAGGCCAACGCCGGTTCCCGCTCCGCCGGCCGCGTCGTCGAGCTGCTCAAGCGCCCCGACCGCCTGCTGGGCGTAATACTCATCGGCAACAACCTGGTCAACAACCTCGCCGCCTCCATTGCCACCATCGTCGCCATCCATTTCTTCGGCGATGTCTCCGGGCCGGCCATCGCCACGCTGGTGCTCACCATCGTCGTGCTGATCTTCGGCGAGGTGACGCCCAAGACCTACGCCGCCGTCAAGCCGGACCGCATCGCACTGCCCGCATCGCTGATACTCGCGCCGCTGCTGCGGCTGCTCTACCCGGTGGTGTGGCTGGTCAACGCCATCTCCAACGGCCTGCTGCGGCTCATCGGCGTCCGCCACCTGGACGCCGGTGCCGACAACCTGACCCGCGACGAACTGCGCAGCGTGGTCCACGAGGCCGGCTCGCTCATTCCCAGCCGTCACCAGGCGATGCTGCTGTCGATCCTCGATCTCGAGAACGTCACCGTTAACGACATCATGGTGCCCCGCCACGAAATTGTCGGCCTCGACCTGGATGACGACCTGGAGACGCTGCTCGCCCAGATCCGCCAGAGCCAGCACACCCGCCTGCCGATCTTCAAGGGCGACATCAACAACATCATCGGCATTCTGCATCTGCGTAACGCTTCGCGCTTTCTCTCCAAGCCGGACCTCAACAAGGCCGCGATCGTCCAGGAAGCCCGGGAGCCGTACTTCATCCCGGAGTCGACGCCCCTGCACACGCAGCTGCTCAACTTTCAGCAGCAGAAGCGCCGCATCGGCGTCGTGGTGGACGAGTATGGCGATGTCGAGGGGCTGGCCACGCTGGAGGACATCCTGGAAGAGATCGTCGGCGAGTTCACCACCGACGTCGCCGGAACCTACAAGGACATTCATCCGCAGACGGATGGCGGCTATATCATCGAAGGCACGGCCAATATCCGCGAGGTCAACAAGGCGCTCGGCTGGCAGCTGCCGACGGATGGCCCCAAGACCCTCAACGGGCTGATTCTGGAAGAGCTGGAGTCCTTCCCTGACGCCCAGGCCTGCCTCCAGATCGGTGCGACCCGCCTGGAGATCCTCGAGATCGGGGACAACCTGATCACATCGGTGCGCTGCTGGCAGCAGGGCGTGCGACGGCGCAGCAGCGAATGAGCCGATTAAGGGCACGGATAGGATGATGACCGCGACCGGCGCGGGCTAGATCGGGCCACCCAGCTTCCGGGACAAGCTCTGATCGGCCGCCCGCTTGAGCCCTCGAACCCGGCGCTCGAGGGTGCGCCTCGGCGAGTACCCCGCGGGAATCGGCTCGCCGAAGACCAGCAGCACTCGCGCTCTCAGCCGGCGCGGCCACTTGGTCAGCGCCTTGCCATCCTTGTTGGATGTCCACGACCCCCACAGCCCCGACAGCGCCGCCGGCACCACCGGTACCGGGTCCCGCGCCAGCACCAGGTCCAACCCCCGCCGGAAAGCGTGCACGTCGCCATCCGGCGTCAGTCGCCCTTCCGGGAAGATCATCACCACCTCGCCGTTGCGCAACGCCCGACTGACCTCCTCCAGCGCACGTCGCACGCCGCCAGGATCACGCCGGTCGGAGTCGACGGGAATGGCTCCAGCGATGCGGAAGAACCAGTTGAACCAGGGGTTCTCGTAGATAGGCCGATCCATCATGAAGCGCAGCGGACGGGGACAGGCACCGCCGAGAACCAGCGCGTCCATGAAACTGACGTGATTGCAGACCACCAGTGCCGGACCGGTGGCCGGCACATGCTGCCGGCCACGACACCGGAGCCGGTAGAGCAGCTGAATCAGGGCAAAAATCAGCAGCCGCAGTGCGGGCCGGGGATTCCGCATCAGCAGCGCCACGCCCACCAGCAGTGCCGACCACCCCAGACACGCGAACAGCACGAAGAGCGACAGCTTCATCACGCTCAGCACCACGATCCCGAACACGGCGGACAGGATCATGAACAGCGCGTTGAGGATATTGTTGGCAGCAATCATGCGGGCCCGACGCTCCTCGCGACTGGCCAGTTGCATCAGGGTGTAGAGCGGTACGCTGTAGAGACCGCCGCCGAGCCCCACCAGCGCCAGCAGCGTGCTCATGCGCCAGAAATCGGTCATCGCCAGCAGTTCGACCAACGTCAACTGCTCCCCGGCGAAGCTCGACTGCGCGGCCAGCTCGATCCCGGAGACCCCGATGACCAACGCCCCGATCGGCACCAGCCCGAGCTCCAGGCGCCCCGCCGACAGCCGGGAGCAGAGCAGTGCCCCCAGGCCCACGCCGACCGCGAAGGCACCCAGCAGGAAGCTGACGGCCCCCTCGCTTCCGTGAATCACGTCTTTGACCCACGCCGGCAGCTGGGTCAGGTAGCAGGCGCCCAGAAACCAGAAGAAACTGATCCCGATCAGCGCCGGCCGGACCTTCTTCTCGGCGAGACCGTCGCGCATCACTCGCCAGGTGCCGGAAAATGGGCGCCACGGAACACGGCCGGTCACGCTCGGAGGCGCCGCCGGGATCTTCAGGCTGACGACGACACCGGCCACGGCGATCACCACCAGGCTGGTCGCGATGGCCGCCCTTCCCAGCGCGCCCTCCAACGAGGCCAGCACGCCGGCCAGCAGGGTACCCAGCAGAATCGACACGAACGTGCCCAGGTTGACCCAGGCATTGCCCTTGACCAGTTCGGTGGCGGCGAGGTGCTGCGGCAAGATGGCGTACTTGACCGGACCGAACAGCGCCGACTGCGTGCCCATCATGAACAGTAGCGCCAGCAACAGGCCGAACAGCTCGAACCAGACCGCCACCGCAGCCGCGATCATCGTCGCCAGCTCCAGCAACTTGAGACGACGCACCAGCCTCTGCTTGTCGAGGTGATCGGCGAGCGTGCCGCCCCAGGCGGAAAACAGGAAGAACGGCAGGATGAAGAGTCCCGCCGCCAGGTTGTTCAGCAGCCCCGTATCCCAACCGTACCGGGGTACGGCGACGAAGGTCAGCAGCAGCAGCAGGACGTTCTTGAAAAGGTTGTCGTTGAAAGCGCCCAGGGCCTGGGTCCAGAAGAACGGCGCGAAGCGGCGCTGGGCCAGTAACCCCGAATTCACGAGTCGTCCGACAGGTAGCGCAGGCCGTTCAGTGTCATCGACAACAGCTGATCGAGCAGCTCTCCCACTTCCATCGGCTGCCCCTGCCAATAGCCGAGGCGATCGTTGAGCCCCAACTGCACCAGGCCATGCACGCTGCCCCAGAGCGTCCTTGCCATGCGCCGGGCAGTGGCATCGTCGAGTGCCGGCTGATGGGCCTTGAGCGCGCTCTCGACGCGCAGAAACAGCGCATCGATGATATGGCTCTGGCGCTCGTCGAGTTCACCCTCGTCCGCGAGCGGGTACTCGAACAGCATCTGCCAGCGGTGAGGCTCGTGCTGGGCGAACTGCCAGTATGCCGTCGCCAGGGCCTTGAGCTGCGGCTCCGGATCGGCATCCTCGAGCCAGGATACCGCCGCCCCCATCCTGTCGAGGGTCTCGATATTGACGTACTGCAGCAGGTTGCTGAAGCTGCCGTAGAGTTTGAGCAGCGTACTCGGCGCGCAGCCCACATCGCGAGCCAGCGAGCGCAGCGACAGCGTGTGCACGGGATTGTCTCTCAGCCAGGCATCGCAGGCCGCCATGACCTGGGCATGGAGCGCCTCGGGGGCGTGCTGTCGCGGTCGAGCCATGAAATTCCTCGCTCGGAATGGTGTCGAATCGCTGCCGACGAGTCGGAAGCCGGAAAATATTGTTGTCGACTTAAAATCGAACAGCGTTTCCCAGCATATCGCCATACCGCGCAAACGCAAGCATCGAGCGGATTAACGTGACGATTTCGTGAGGGTTTTACACCGCCGGCGTCCGCAGGCGAGCGCCCTCCCCCGTCTCGCCCCGGCAGGTGAATAACGCCTTGGCCCGGCGCACGCTGTGGCATAGGCTGTTGCCCTCGCCACTCGATCGTCCAAGAGGAGACACCATGGCTGGTCGACTGCATGTCGACGATTGGACCCGTCATCCGGCAAGCCCCGCTTTTCGCGGCATCGACCCGCCGATCCTCGGCCCCAACCTGGCGCCGCGCCGCTGGCTGTCGATCCTGCGCCACGAGGCGGGGGTCACCGTGCTGCGCGACGCGTTCTGGGGGCTTACTCCGACGTGGCTGAAAGTGCTGGATCAGGCGCCGCACTGCGCCCGTGCCGAATCGCTCGACGAGCGACCGATGTTTCGCGAGGCGCTGGCCGAGCGCCGGTGCCTGCTCCCCGTGACCGGCATTTACGTCTGGCAGAACGGGCTACGGGGCAAGCAGCCCTTCCTGGTGACCCATACCGACCGGTCGCCACTGCTGCTGGCCGGCATCTGGAGTCGCTACGCGCCGGACACGGGCACGACACGCGACTCTTTCGCCCTGATCACGGTGCCCACGACGGAAGTCATCGCCCCCATGAGCGATCGCCTGCCCACGGTCATCGCCCCCGACGAGACCGACGCCTGGCTCTCGCCGGATACGTCGCCAGCGTCGGTTCGCGGGCTCATCGGCCCGGCCGACCGGGAACTGCTGGGCGCGTTTCCGGTATCAAAGCAGGTGAACGACCCCGCGCATCAGGAGTGGGCCTGCGGTTACCCTATCGGCCCCATGCGTGTCTGGACGACATGAGCGCCTCGCCACGGCAGGCATCGTTGCACCATTTCAGGGCCCCGGTTCGATTTTCACACCCCCGGTCATCAGCGAGAGAGTCCGTATGCAGGAACCCCGTCTTCACTCCCCGCGCCATCGTCCGGCGCTCACCGGCATGACGCCGCCAACACGTACCGCACTGGGCATCCGGTATCTTGCCGGTTGCCTGGCGCTGGCCCTGGGGCTGGTGGCGCTCCCCGTCACGGCGACCGCCGCTCCCGACCCTGGATCGGCCGACCGTGCCGCCGTCAGTCAGGGCCCCATCATCCAGAGTCCCAATGACGACCGCCAGTACCGCGCCATCACCCTCGACAACGGCCTGCAGGCGCTGCTGGTCAGCGACCCCGAGGCCGACAAGGCCGCGGCGGCCATGGACGTCTCCGTGGGCAGCAACAACGATCCGTCCGACATGCCCGGGCTGGCGCACTTCCTCGAGCACATGCTGTTCCTGGGAACCGAGGGCTATCCGGACCCGGACGGCTACCAGCGCTTCATTTCCCAGAACGGCGGCTCCCACAACGCCTTCACCGCCGACCAGGACACCAACTTCTACTTCGACGTGGATCCGGGCGCCTTTCCCGACGCACTCGATCGGTTCTCACAGTTCTTCATCTCTCCGCAGTTCAATCCCGACTATGTCGACCGCGAACGCCACGCGGTGAACTCCGAATACCAGGCCAGGCGCGACGACGATGCCCGCCGCATCAACGAGGCGCTGGGCAAGGCGCTCAATCCCGAGCACCCGCTCAATCACTTTTCGGTGGGTAGCCTGGAGACGCTCAACAGCGACAAACGCCCGCTGCGCCAGGCGCTGCTCGATTTCTACCACCGCCATTACGATGCCAATGTCATGCATCTGACCGTGCTCGCCCCCGAGCCGCTGGATGCCATGGAGCGGCTGGTCCGCCAACGTTTCGCCGCGATACCCGATCGCGGCCTGCAAAAGCCCGTGGTCGATCAGCCACTGGCGAGGGCCGACGACCTGCCGGCATCGATTCGCATCAAGAGCAATCAGGCGCGTCGCCAGCTGGAATTCCTCTTTCCCATCGACGACCCCACCCTCGAATACGCCGACAAGCCGGACGACTATCTCGCCAACCTGCTCGGGCACGAGGGCGAGGGCAGCCTTCTGGCTGCCCTGCGCAAGGCAGGCTGGGCCGACGCCTTGTCCGCCGGCACCCGCGCGGGTGACGGTCGACACGCGCTGTTCGACGTCTCGATCAGCCTGACGCCGGAGGGGGAACATCATCTCGACGACATCCAGGCCAGCCTGTTCGATCAGATCCGGCGCATCCGCGACCACGGGGTCGACGCCTGGCGCTACCGGGAACAGGCCAAGCTGGCCGAGCAGAGCTTCCGTTTCCAGCAGCGCAGCGAGCCGATCGACACCGTCAGGGGCATGGCGATGAGCCTGGCCCACTACCCTCTCCAGGACGTGCAGTACGCGCCCTACCGCATGGATCGATTCGACGCGGAAGCCATCGACGACATCCTCGGGCGCCTGACACCCGACAACCTGCTGCGGGTCTACAGCGGCCCGGACGTGTCGGGTGACGAGACCACCCGCTACTTCTCGACGCCCTACACCCTGACCCGGCGCGATGACTGGCCCGCGGGCTCTCCTCTCGATGGCCTGGGACTGCCCGACGCCAATCCGTACATCGCCGAGGACCTCAGCGTTCGCCCGTTCGAGAGCGCCGAACCCGCCCGCCTGGTCGACTCACCCAGCGTCGAGATCTGGCACCAGGCCGACAGCGACTTCGGCGCACCGCGGGTCGAATGGCGCTTCAGCCTGCAGAACCCGGACGCCTCCCGGGACGCCCGTCATGCGGTGCTGACACGGCTGCTGGCCGGCTGGCTGAACGACGGCCTCAACGAGCGTTTCTATCCGGCCTCGCTGGCCGGACAGGAGTTCGCCGCCTACGCCCACGGTCGCGGTATCACGCTGGCCTTCTCCGGCTGGCGCGATCACCAGGACCGCCTGATGAGGACCGTCGTCGAGCAGTTGCGCCAGGGCGAGATCACCGACGCCAGCGTCGAACGGGTCAAGCAAGGCTTGAAGCGCAGCTGGGAAAACGCGCCCCAGGACGCGCTCTACCAGCAGTTGCAGCGCACCCTGAGCGAGGCCCTGATGCGTCCCCAGGTCAGCACGACGAACATGCTGGCGGCGATCGACGGCATCGATGCCCAGGACGTGCGCGACTACCGCCGGCAGTTCCTCGGCAGGCTCTACCTCCAGGCCATGGCGGTGGGCAACCTCGACGCCGCTCTCGCCAGGCGCGAAGGGCTGTTGGTCGCCAATGCGCTGTCGCCCAAGCTCCGCGCCGATGCCATCCCGCCATTGGCGGTGCTTGACGTTCCCGCCAACGCCCCGGTACTGCACCCGGCAACGGCTCGCGACGACTCGGCGGTACTGCGCTACCTGCAAGGCCCCGACCTCTCGCTGCATGACCAGGCCAGCCTGGCCGTGATCGGGCAACTGATCGGACCGCCCTTCTTCGCCAAGCTGCGGACCGACGAGCAGCTCGGCTATATCGTCAGCGCCGGTTACGCCCCGTTCATGAACGCCCCGGGCCTGATGATGCTGGTTCAATCCCCCAGCGTCTCCAGCGAGACGATCGGCCAGCGGATGGACGCCTTTCTCACGTCCTTCGACCAGCGCATCGCCGCACTCGCCGACGACGAACTGGCGCCTTATCGCCAGGCCGTGCGTCAGCAACTCCTGCAGCGCGACCAGTCACTCTCGGCACGGGCGGACCGCCTGTGGCAGACGCTGGCCTACCCGCAGGCCGACTTCGATCGTCGCCAGCAACTGGCCGCCACGGTCGACAAGCTGAAGGCTGCCGACATCCGCAGCGCCTGGCAGACGCTGCGCCGGAGCCCGACGCTCGATGTCACCGCGGACGCCGGTGACCAGGCCAGCGATACCGATGCGATGACGAAGGGCTTCGTTCCGCTGACGCAGCGGTAGCTGCGGCGGGCGTCGCCACCAACGCAAGCCGCCCCGGATGAGCATCCGGGGCGGCTTGCGTTCTCATGTCGCTCTTCGGGCGTGCCGGCCCGCGGTTCAGTCGCTCTTCGGGCGTGCCTGCCCGCGGTTCAGTAGGCGTCGAACGCCTGCTCCGGCATGATCGACTCTACGTACATCACCAGCTCCTCGAGAATCTGGCGCTCCCGGTCCTCGAGCGGTGTCTGGTTGAACCGTTCGATCTCGCGGGCGAAATCCTTGAGGGTCATGCCGCCGCTCTTGGGATCGTTCAGGCGCGCCCAGCGGAACGCATCCCACTGGGTCTTCTCCTCACTGCTGAGCGTATCGGGGTAGCTGCGGGCCCGCATTCGGAACAGCATCTCCTCGAGGCGCGGATCCTGGAAGGCAAACCCGGTCTCGCCCAGTTCGTCGGGCGGCGTGGCGTGCACACGCTCCATGGCCTGGCGGTCGTGCGGAGAGAAGAAGCCTCCCGAATAGAGCATCAGGTCGGGGTCCTGCGGCGGCTCGGCCGGCCCATCGGCATACGCCATCGCCGCCTTGCTGGACGACTCCGGATTCTGCAGCAACGCCTGCCAGTGCCGCTCGCAGAGTGGCCGATCAAGCCCCAGGCGCTTGGCCACCGTCTCGTCGGCCGTGGCGATCGGCAACAGCACCGGACTGCGGTTGAGGTGCACCACTTTCAACGGTATCCGCGCCTCGCCCTCGGCCAGCTCGCTGTCGCTGACGAAGATACGCCCACGGATCTCCTCCGGGGTCAGCGCGAACAGCGGCGCGGGATCAACGGCAAGGTCGTAGACGATGACGCCGTTCGGATTCGAGGGATGCCGGGCCAGCGGCACGACCAGCGCGCTGCAGCCACGACTGGCGGGGTAGCGACGGGAGATGTGCAGCATGGGCTTGCGCGCGTCGACATCGAGCAACGCCGCGACCTGGCGCTTGCTGCGTAGCGATAGCAGGTAGTCGAAGAACTTGGCGTTTCGAGTTCGCAGCAGACGAGCCATGTCGATCGTGGCGCGCACGTCCGCCAACGCGTCGTGCGCTCCCTCGTGGGCGATACCGTTGGCCGCGGTCAGATGCTCGAGCTTGAAACTCGGCGCACCGTCGTCGCGCTTCGGCCACTCGATACCCTCCGGGCGCACGGCATAGAAAGCCCGCACGGCATCGATCAGGTCCCAGCGGGAGTTGCCGTTCTGCCACTCACGGGCATAGGGATCCAACAGATTGCGATAGAACAGGTGACGACTGACTTCGTCATCGAAACGCAGGCTGTTGTACCCCAGCGAGCAGGTGCCGGGCACACTCATTTCGGCCTGGATTCGCGCGGCGAACTCCACCTCGGGCAGGCCGCGGCGCATTGCCGCCTGCGGCGTGATGCCGGTGATCAGGCAAGCCTGGGGATTGGGCAGGTCATCGTCGGCCGGACGCGCGTAGAGCGTCAGCGGCTCGCCGATTTCGTTGAATTCGGCATCGGTGCGAATCGCGGCGAACTGCGAGGCACGGTGCCGACGAGGATCGGCACCGAAGGTTTCGTAGTCGTGCCAAAGGAATGTGGGCTCTGCCTGGGGCCGGGCTTTTCTGCCACGGTCCGCTCCGCTGTTGGCCATTCCGCTCTCCGGCTGCGCAAAAGGCCAAGCCTAGCACAGCCGGCGATGCGACTCATGCACCGCCGCCCGGCGTCCACCGCACTACCCTTTGACGGTCTCGCCCTCGTTGGGCAGCGTGACGTTGAGTTCGAGCACCGAGCAGTCGTTGTCGCTGTCGAGACTGATATTGATGGCGTCCTGGTCGACCTTGACGTAGCGCCGGATGACCTCGAGCAACTCCTGCTCGAGCATCGGCATGTAATCGGGCTGTCCCCGATGCCCACGCTGGTGCGCAACGATGATCTGCAGCCGTTCCTTGGCGACGGATGCGGATTTCTTGCGTTCGCCCTTGAGAAAATCGAGTAGCCTCACCGGCGGCCTCCTCCTCCGAACATGCGTGCGATCAGCCCGCGTTTCTGCACCGACTGGAAACGAAGCGGCACGTCTTCACCCATCAGGCGCGATACGGTGTCGGCGTAGGCCTGACCGGCGTCGCTCTTGTCGTCGTGGATCACCGGCACACCCTGGTTGGAAGCACGCAGCACCGCCTCCGACTCCGGGATCAGGCCGACCAGGTCGATCGCCAGGATCTCGCGGATGTCCTCCAGGTTGAGCATGTCGCCATCGTCGACCCGGTTGGGGTTGTAGCGGGTGACCAGCAGGTGCTCCTTGATCGGGTCACGGT
The DNA here is from genome assembly GCF_937921195.1 of uncultured Salinicola sp. Taxonomy (NCBI): domain Bacteria; kingdom Pseudomonadati; phylum Pseudomonadota; class Gammaproteobacteria; order Oceanospirillales; family Halomonadaceae; genus Salinicola; species uncultured Salinicola sp. The sequence continues at coordinate 115,661 of NZ_CALFQK010000143.1, read as the reverse complement.
TCTGCTCGGCGCGGCGCGACTTGGAAGAGAGCAGCCCGAGGATACGGTCGGAGTCGCGTACCGAGGAGACCTCCGGATTGGTCACCACCACCGCCTCGTCGGCAAAGTAGAGCGCCAGTTGGGCACCGCGCTCGATGCCGGCGGGCGAGTCGCAGATGATGTAGTCGAACTCCTCGGAGAGATCCATCAGCACCTTTTCGACGCCTTCCAGCGTCAGCGCGTCCTTGTCCCGGGTCTGGGAGGCGGGGAGGATATGCAGGTTCTCCGAGCGCTTGTCGCGAATCATGGCCTGCTTGAGACCGGCCTCGCCCTGGATGACATTGACCAGGTCATAGACGACTCGGCGCTCGCAGCCCATGATCAGGTCCAGGTTTCGCAGACCCACGTCGAAGTCGATGACCACGGTCTTGTTGCCGCGCAGTGCCAGCCCCGTGGCAATGGCCGCCGCGCTGGTCGTTTTACCGACGCCACCTTTACCGGATGTTACAACGATGATCTTGGCCAAGATGAACTTCCTGTTACCCGATAACTGTTGATCGTTCCCGCGCCATTCAGGTCAGCGCCGAGATCCTTAACTGATCTTCCTTGAGCTGCACCTGCACCGAACATCCCAGCATCTTGGGGTCGATATCCTCGAGGCGCTTGTAGGTTCCCGCCACGGAGAGCAGCTCGGCATGCAGGTCGTGACAGAAGATACCGGCTTCGCGGTCACCGTGGATACCGGCCAGCGCCCGTCCCCGCAACGATCCGTAGACATGCACGCTACCCGCCGCCAGCACCTCGGCGCCGGGATTGACGGCCCCGATCACGACCAGATCACCTTCCGAGGCGGAAATCTGCTGGCCGGAGCGCACGGTGCCGCGATGGATGCGCCCCCCTGCCTGCACGACCGTCTCCTGGGGTGGCACCGGCAGTTCCGCCTCGGCCGCGGCTTCGACCGGCTTGGTCTCGACGGCTCGCGGCCGGCTCTCCTGGGGCGGAAACCAGCCCAGCCCCAGGGCCCACGCCGACTGCTTGACCGGGTCCGAGCCGCCACGTACCGCCACCGGCAGCAGCTTGTGCGCGCGACACACGGCGCAAATGCGCTCGAGCGCAAGATGGGGCTCATCGAGCTGCTCGACGCTCAGCACCACCGGCGTATGCTGGAAGAAGGCCGGTGCCTGGCTGACCTTGCCGGCCAACTGCGCACGAATGCGCTCCGGATCGCCACTGGCCAGTTCCATGACTGTCATCGGCAGCATGCCGCCCTTGAATGTAAAGGCAGTATCTGCCCGATCCCTGTTGAGACTCATGACCGAACTCCGCAGCGGGGGAAATGGCGTTTACAGGCCCTAAGCTAAGCGAGGGCGGATGTCGCTGCAACCGATCATAAGGCCCCTCATACCTTTTGTCAGGTGTCTCCGCTAACCGACGCCACCGGCGAATCGGGCTTTTACCGCCGGCCGTCAAATGGTTAGATAGACAGTTGCCGTCGGCGCCGCAGAATCGCGAGGCCGACCTCTTGCCAGCCCGTCGTTTTTCAGGATGCCACACCGGTCATGCCAGGACTTTTTCAGCGTCTGTTCTCTCCCCGTTGGCGACACAAGGACCCCGCCGTCCGAGCGCAAGCCGCGTCACAGCTGAGCCCGAACGAGCTCGATACGCTCCGGCAGCTCGCCATGGACGAGTCGGCCCGGGTACGCCAGGCGGCATTGGCCCGGGTGCAGGATCTCGACTGGCTGTTCCAGTGGCACAGCCAGTCGCCCAGCGAAGAGTCCTTCCAGCGCCTCGTCGACCTTCTCGGCGGCCGGGTCTCGCCCAGCCCGGACCTCAACACCCGCCTGGCGACGGTCGAGCAGCTTCAGGACCTCGCGCTGATCGATGCGTTGATCAGCCATGGTGACAACCAGACCCTGCGCTTGTCCGCCCTGGCCCGTATCGACGACGAGGGCCGCCTGATCCACCACGCCTGTGAAAACGGCATCACTGCCGTACGCCATGCCGCGGCGGAACGCGTCACCTCGCCAGAGGGCCTGGCGCGCCTGATCAAGCAGGCCCGCAGAGACAAGCAGGTCGCGCGTCTTGCCCGCGAACGGCTGGCGAATCTGCGTGCCGATGCCGAGCAGCAGCACCGGGAAGAGGTCGAGCGCGAAAAACTGCTGGAGACGCTGGAAACCCAGGCCCACCGGCCGTGGGAACCGATGTTCGAGGCGCGTCTGAAACACTGGATCAAGAGCTGGGAGGCGCTGACGGGCAACGCCGACGACACCCAGCGCGCACGGTTCGATGCCGCCGTGACACGCTGCCGCCAGCGAATCGCCGAGCACGAGCATCGGCATCGCGAGATCGCACGCGTCAAGCGTGAAAAGTCCGAGGCGCAGACGACCCGCGAGGGCATTCTCGACGCCCTGGACCAGGCGTTGAAGATCGCCCTGGAGGCAGAACGTCTGACGCCCGAGGTGCTGCAGGCCTTGCAAGGTAAATGGCATCTGCAGGAGGAACGCTGGCAGGACGTCTCGGACCACTACGGCGTGAGCGAGTCGTTCCAGCAACGCTATCTGGCTCTCGATCATCGCGCCCAGTCGATCTGGCAGGCCTGGGAGCGACTTCAGGCCGAAGCCCCCGCCCTCCGCGCGGGCCTGAAGGGCGAACAACCGCTGCAGCCGGTGCTCGACCGGTTGGCGTGGCCGGACGAACTGCCGCCCACCGAACTGGTGCTCGACGCCCAGCGCCAGGCGGCGGCCGACCGGCGCGGGGCCGACGCTGACAACGTCGCCAGCAGCGCAAGTCACTGGCCGGAGGAGGAGGTCGCGGCTCAACTCGAGGCGCTGACGCAGGAGCTCGACCAGGGCCGTTACCGGCCGGCCTCGCAGCTGCACCGCCGGATCCGCCAGCATCTGGAAACCAGTGGCCAGAGGCTGTCGCCGACTCATGACCAGCTGTACAAGCAGCAGACCGCCCGCCTCGCCGAGTTGAGAGACTGGCGCGGTTTCGCCGCGGCGCCGAAGCGCGAGGCCCTGCTGGCGGCCATGGAAGCGCTGGTCGAGGCGCGTGAGCGCTCCGACGCGGAGCGCCATCGCCACCACCAGCAACTGATCCGGGAGTGGCGCCAGCTCGGCGATGCCGCGGCGACCCGTGAACTGGCTCAGCGCTTCCGCAACGCATCCGACGCCCTGCATGGGCAACTGGCGGACTGGGAAGCCGAGCTCGAGTCACGGGAACAGGACAACCTTGCCGCCCGGGAGGCCCTCTGCGAACAGCTGGAGGCGCTGCTGGCCAACCCCTCTGCCGATGCCGACCCGGACGGGCTGCGCAAGGTTCGCGATGCCGCCCAGGAGCAGTGGGATCATCACTGGCCGGTGCCGCGACGCCAGGCCGCCTCGACCGGCCGTCGCTATGCGCGTCTGCGCCGGCAGTTGCAGTCGCTGATCGACGAACGCGCCGGGGACGTCGCCGGGCACAAGCGCGAGCTGGTGGAGCAGGCACGGCGGCTGGCGGAAGATCCCGCCCCGGCCACTCAACGCGCCGAGCAGGCCAAGTCGCTGCAACAGCGCTGGCGCGACCTCGGCCGCGCTCCCAAGGGCATCGAGCAGACGCTGTGGCGCCAGTTCCGAAGCCATTGCGACGACATCTTCGCGGCCCGCGACGCCGCCCGCGGCGAGCAGCAGACGCGTCAACAGCAGCGCTTCGACGATATGCAGGCGCTGATCGATCGCGTGGACGCCTGGCAGCCGGATTCCGCCCAGGAGCGTGATGTCCTCGATGCGGCCCTGGCGGAAGCCCAACGGCTGGCACCGCTGCCCCGCAGCCGACGCAGCGACGGCATGGAAAAGCGCTGGCAGGGAATCGTCCACGCCCGCGAGATCACGCTGGATCGTCTCGCGCTGGTGGAAGAAGCGAAGCAGTGGCCAGACTACCGTCACTGGATGCGGCAGTCGCTCCAGGGCGAGCTCGACACCAGCCAGCTCGCCGGAGACCTGCGCCAGGCCATCGAGACCCAGGCCGAGCAGCGTCGGCTGCAGTCACCGGCACAGGCCGAGGAGATCCTGCAGCGCTGCCTGGTTCAGTTGACGCTGCTGGCGGGAGACGCCATCCCCGAAGCACTGGAACCGCTGCGCCTCGAGGTGCAGGTGGCGCGCCTCAACGATGGACTGGGCCGCCCGCCGACACCCCCCGAGGAGCTCCGGCAGACCCTGCTGCGCCTGATGTCGACGGCGCCGCTGACCATGGAGACCTGGGAGCGCTATGAACCGGCTTTCGATAGCGTGATGGCGCACCTGGGACAAAATGGTCGTCATCGTGATGCCGAAGCCATTGACATCATCTAATCCATACGTATAATACGCCACACATTGATGCGGGGTGGAGCAGTCTGGTAGCTCGTCGGGCTCATAACCCGAAGGTCGTCGGTTCAAATCCGGCCCCCGCTACCAAATTATTTGACCGGTGCCTTCCCCAGGCGCCGGTTTTTTTTGGTCTCCGCTATTTGCCCCACGCCTCCCACCACGCCGAGCACGCTTCCGTCAGGCCCGCTCACCGATCGAACCCCCTCCATGTGATCACGGGACGTCCTGATCGACGCTTTTCTCTCCCGAGCTCCCCGTCGGCTGGGCCATGCCGACACGACCGATACCGGGCAGCTTGAGCGCCGGCGACTGCCAGTCGAACCCGACCGTCAGCCCCAGCACGTTCAGCTCGAAGCCCTCGTCCCGGGCCAGCATCACCCCGAGCAGTCCACCCAGCGATAACTGGTAGCCGGTGTGCGTCGGTGCCCTCGCCACGATCCGGCCCGGCAGATAATCCTTGCCGATGGCGTTGGGAGGAAAATCCACCGAAAGTTCCGGCACTTGTCGCACGACCCAGGCGATGAACGTATTGCTGTTGGGCCCCGGCCAGATCCGATAGCGATCGGCTTCCGGATAGTCGGGCACGACCTCCTCGATGCGGTCGATCGCTCGCGCCGCCCTATCGCCCCGGAGCTCGGCGAGCAGCGTCGGCGGATTGCCGTACCATCGACGATCCGGCGGCGCGTACCCGGACTCCACCGTGGGCCGGCGCCAGCTCAGCACCTGATAGACGCGATACCGTTCGGCCCCTTCGGCCTTGGTCGCGATCCAGGTATGGACGCCGAAGGCGCCCCGCCATTCGAAGGCGCGCGCCGCGTAGACCTGAACCACGGCCTCGTCGACCTCGCCCGGATCGGGAGCCAATCCACTGGACGCACGATCGGCGTCATGCCAGTTGGCATGCAGTGGCACCTGCTGGGAGCCGAGCATGTAGGCCGGGCCCGACAACAGGGCCACGACCAGCACGATCGATATCGTCACGCTCACCAGAATGCGCTTGAACAGACGGGGAAGAGGCATCGAGAAGGCGGGTTCCGGAGCTTAAGTCGAGCGCTGGGGTTGAATCGATACGGGACAACCCGCATAACAGTCCCCAATCTCGAATCGAACATCAAGGGTTTTTCGCATGGCTATCGTCGATCCTCGCACCGGGCAACCGCTGACCGGCCCGGAAGAAAGCAGTCACAACGGCGCCGGCAGCAATGTCGCCCCGGACGACGTCATCGTCGACGTCACGCTGGAGAACTTTCAGCAGGTCGTGCTGGAGGGTTCGATGCAGCACCCGGTGCTGCTGCAGAGCTGGGCTTCCTGGTGCGAGCCCTGCAAGAACCTGAAGCCGGTGCTCGAGAAGCTGGCCCAGGAGTACGCCGGGGCGTTCGTGCTGGCCCGGCTCGATATCGAAGCCTTCCCGCAGATCGCCTCGCAGCTGGGCGTGCGCTCGGTGCCGGACGTCAAGCTCATCTCCCAGGGCCAGCTCTACGACCAGTTCCAGGGTGCACTCCCGGAAAAGCAGGTACGCGAATGGCTGGGAAAATATCTGGAAGCGCCCGCCGAGGCGTCCCAGAGCCCCGAAGAGATGGCACAGGCCGCGCTGGCCTCCGGCGACACCGAGACCGCCCAGGCCATCTACCAGGATCTGATTCAGCAGTACCCCGAGCATTACGACTACCAGATCGATCTGGCCGGGGTGCTGGTGGCAGCGGGCCAGGTCGACGATGCGAAACGCAAGCTCGACGACCTGCCGCCGGAGCATCGCGATGCGGCGAAGGCGCGCGGCGTGCGCGCACGCATCGAGTTCGGCGAAGAAGCCTTGAGCCAGGCCGACATCGACGCCCTGGGCGAGCGCGACGATAGCGAGGCGCAGTACCAGCGTGCCATGCGCCAGATCGCCGATGGCCAGTACGAAGCGGGCCTGGAGGCGCTGCTGGCCGTCATGAAACGCGACCGCGCCTACGGCGAAGACGCGGCACGCAAGACGCTGCTGCGCGTTTTCGACGCGCTGGGCGCCGAGCATCCGCTGACGGTCGCCTACCGCCGTCGTCTGTTCGCCATGCTCTACTGAGTGGCGACAGCCATGCTCTACTGAGTGGCAACAGCCATGCAGGCAACGCCCGGCTGGCGCCGGGCATTGCCTTTCGATCACGGCGCCAGCAGCCGGTCCAGCCTCATCAGCGCCTCCTCCAGCCAGCTCCTCGGCATGCCGAAGTTGAGCCTGACGAATCCCGGCCAGCCGAAATCGGCGCCATCGGAGAGAGCGACCCGAGCCTCCTCGAGCAGCCGCTGCTGAGGCCCATCCGCCAACGCGCTGTGACGCAGGTCCAGCCACGCCAGATAGGTCGCTTCCGGGGTCGTCATGGTCACGCCCGGCCACCGCGAAACGTGCGCTTCCACCAGCGAAAGATTGCTGCGCAGCTCGCCCAGCAGTGCCTGCCGCCACATCTCGCATTCACCATAGGCGGCCTGCGACGCGCTCAGACCGAGCACGTTGACGCTGGGCAGCAGACCGGCAGCCGCAGCCTTGAAGCGCTGGCGCAGGCCGTCGTCACTGATGATCGCGCAGGCGGAGGAGAGCCCGGCGATGTTGAACGTCTTGGAGGGAGCCCACAGCGTGACCAGTCGCTCCGACAGCTCGGGACAAAGCCGTCCCAGGGGACGGTGCGTCATCGACGGATCGAGGATCAGGTCGCAGTGCAGCTCGTCGGAGATCACGATCAGGTCGTGGCGCACCGCCAACTCCGCCAGCCCTTCGAGCTCTTCGGCCGTCCATACCCGACCGGTGGGATTATGCGGATGGCACCACAGCAGTACGCGCGTATTCGGCTTGATGGCGGCTTCGAGCGCTTCGAGATCGAGCCGCCACGGTTGGCCCGCTGCCTCCGGCTCCGCCAGCTCGAACACCTGAGCCTCGCGGCCAGTGTTCTTGGCCACACCGAGAAATGGCGGATAGATCGGCGTCGCAGTGAGCACGCCCTGGCCAGGATCGCTGAACGCCATCGCCGCCAGGTTGAGCGCCGGCACCACGCCCGGCACCCACAGCTGCCAGGCGTCGTCGATCGCCCAGTCGTAGTGATGACGGCTCCACTCGCACAGCGTTTGCTTTAGACTCTCCGGCACGCCAGCGTAACCGAACACCCCGTGGTCGACTCGCCTCGCCAGTGCCTCGAGCACCGCTGGCGGCGAACGGAAGTCCATGTCGGCGACCCACAGGGGCAGCACGTCCTCCTCGTACTGCTGCCATTTCGTGGAGGGGTGCTGGCGGCGATCGATACGCGTGGCAAAATCGAAATTCACGATAGTGATCTCATCATCGGAATGGATGGACGAACATGTGCGAGCGGCCTGACGAGCCCGACAGCGCTTCTTCCCGATCGTTCTACGCTCGGGTCCTGGCGGGCAGTTCGAAACTGGTCGGCCACTGGCTGATGCTGGGCCAGGCCGATCCGGACCGTCTGGCCATGATTCTGGCCGATACGGCGCGCATCGCCAAATTGGGCGAGCCCGAGTCGACGCCGGACGGCGAAACGCTGACTCACTGGAGCGGTGACGCCACTCCGCCGCGCTGGGCGGCCAGAACGGCGCTGTTCCTGCTGGTGCAGATGCCCGCCAAGCCGCTGCCCCGGGATGACGACGAAGCCTGCGCCTGGGCCTACTGCTGGCTGCACAACCGGGAATTCGAAGCCCGCGAGACGGCTCATGCCAGCCTGCCCGAGCATTTGCGCGACTGCCTGGCGGCGCCGCTGGCCGAAGCCTGGCAGGATTATCGCGGCCTGCGGCTGATCTGACGCCGCTCAGCGACCGCCACCGCGGCGCGGCGACTTGGGCACGAAACCCTCGGGCTTGCTGCCCAACCACTCGGCGAAGGCACGAATGTCGGGATGCGACAGCAGCGCCTCACGGCTCGCATAATGATCGGCGAGCTCGCGTTCGCTCAGCGTGCGGTGGAGATGGGAGTGACACGGCCGGCAGACCCACAGCACCGCCGTCTGCATCCGCTCACGACCATGCCGCTTGCGATAACGCGGCTTGCGGTGCAACGTTCGGGGAATGAGATGATGACGCGTCAGCGGCGCGGCGCGTCGGCACAACGCGCAGCGTTCGGTCATCTCGGCATCCATCATCATCGACAGGGAGTCTCCATAGCGTGATCAGCTTAGAAACCTCCGCTGGTTTTTCGCAACCCGTCCCGGCAGCGACGGGAGTCGCGCCATGACCCCCGCGATTCGCCTGCTCGAGTCACGCGGTGTCGCCCACCAGGTCACCAGCTACGACCTGACGAGCGAATCCGACGCCGCCTCCCAGGGCTCCTATGGCCTCGATGCCGCGCGAGCGCTCTCGCTGTCGCCCGCCAGCGTGTTCAAGACGCTGCTCGCCCAGTTGGATGACGATCGCCTGGTGGTCGCCCTGGTGCCCGTCGATGCCACGCTGGATCTCAAGGCGCTGGCCAGGGCTGCCGGCGTCCGCAAGGCGCGGATGGCTGAAGTCCCGGTGGCCGAGCGCACCACCGGCTACCTGGTCGGAGGCATCAGTCCGCTGGGCCAGAAGAAGCGCCTGCCCACCTTCATCGACGCAAGCGCCCTGACGCTGGACACGGTGCACGTCAGCGGCGGCCGGCGCGGGCTGGAACTGTCGCTGGCGCGCGACGACCTGATCGCCCTGACCGCGGCCCGCCCCGCGGATCTGGCGCGGCGCGGGTAACCCTTCGCATGTCGATAGACTTCGACCTGTGGATCGATCCCGACGACCTCGATCGCCACCGCGCCGTCGAGCGCGTGCTGGAACACTACTTCATGGAGCGACTGGCCGATTACCCCCATCTGCGTTTGCCGGGCCCCGACCCCTACGACTATGATGCGCCGTTCAATCGGCTGCACACCGTGCTGGTCGAGCGCGCCCGCGACTATCTGCTGCGCGAATACCTCTACTCGCCCACGCCGATGCAACTGAGCCAGGCCTTCTATCGCGCCGTGGCTCGTTCCAACAAGGTCATACTGGATTCCCCCGATGGTGATTCACACCGATCAGATACCGACTGACGCCCAACTGGCGATCATCGCCGAGCAGTTGGGCCGCCCGCCGCGGGGCCTCGAGGCGGTCGCCGCCACCGACGGCCACGGTCGTCCGCTGGTGCTGCGCATGGCGCCGATCGTCGACGATGCGCCCTTTCCGACGCTCTACTGGCTCTCCTGCGAGCGCCTCAAGGTGGTGCTGTCGCGCCTCGAGGCCAGCGGCGTGATCAAGGAGCTGGAGGCCCGGCTGCAGCAGGATCCCGAGTGGCTCGCCAGCTACCATCGGAGCCATGCCGATTACGTACGCCAGCGCTGGCACTTCATGACCGACGAACAGTGCCACGCGGTCGAGCAGCGCGGCTACACGCAACTGATGCGCGAACGGGGTGTCGGTGGCATCACCAACTGGGACCAGGTGCGCTGCCTGCACACCCAGTACGCCCATCACCTGTGCGGGGACAACGCCATCGGCCGCTGGCTCGATGCCGAGCACGGCGTGGCCGCCACCATTCCCTGAGCGGGGGTGCGGGCGGAACCTTTACTCTTTCCACTGGTTTTTCTCAGGAGCGATAGCGTGCAAATCTGTGTTTACCTGGGTTCACGTGAGGGCAACGACGACCGTTTTGCCGCGGCGACGGAAGCGCTGGGCGCGGCGATCGCCAGACGAGGCTGGGGGCTGGTCTACGGCGGCGCCCGCAACGGCCTGATGGGCAGGCTGGCCAACGCCTGTCTCGCCGAGGGCGGCGAGGTGATCGGCGTGATGCCCGAGCACCTGGTCCAGCGCGAGGTCTCGCATCACGGCCTGACCCGGCTGATTCGCGTCGACAACATGCACGAACGCAAGGCCGCCATGGCCGCGCACGCCGACGCCTTCATCGCCCTGCCCGGCGGCATCGGCACCCTCGAGGAGCTGTTCGAGATCTGGACCTGGCGCTATCTCGACCTTCACCACAAGCCGATCGGCGTGCTCAATGTGGCCGAGTTCTACTCGCCACTGTTGACCTTCCTCGATACCACCGTCGAACACGGCTTCCTCGATGCCTCGACCCGGCGCACGCTGGTCGCCGAGGCCGACACCGACACCCTGCTCGACCGTCTTCAGGCCGCGGCGGCGCTCGACTGATCACGCCGTCTGCGTCGGCAGCGACCGGCCGGCGGTGACAAGCGCCCCACCGCCGCCCGGGGCGACGCTCGCCGCGGTACCGATGTAACGCCGGCGCTTCTCGGGCTTCAGCCGTTCCACATCGACCACCACCAGGCCGTCCAGGCAGTAGCCGAAAGCGGCGTCGACGCCGAAATCCATGAAGCGCACGCCCCCCGGTTCGGCCACGTCGCAGTACTGCTTGTAGAGGACGGGCACGCTCACGCCCAGGGCCTCCAGTTGATCGCGCAGCTGCCTGAAATCCTCGTCGCGATCGTTGCCGCCGAACAGCCTCTCCGCCTCCATGCGCCCCGCCGCCGAGAGGCTGAACGGTGCCCGGGCGCGTACACGTTCGCTCAAGTCACCGTAATAGTGACGGTAGTAGCCGACCAACAGCTCCCGCGCTCGCAGCGGCACCCTGCCCGAGATCGTCACCGGGCCGAACAGCCAGCGGACCTCGGGATGGTGACGCAGATAGGCACCGAGCCCGAGCCACAGATAGTCGAGGCTGCGACGCCCCCAGTAACGGGGCTGGACGAAACTGCGCCCCAGTTCCAGCCCGTGACGCCACTCCGACCAGGGCGCATTCTCCATGTGGAAAATGGTCGGCGAGTAGAGCCCCTCCATGCCATGCGCGTCGAGGATCCGCCCCACCTCGCCCAGTCGATAGGCGCCGGCGATCTCCAGATCCCTGTCGTCCCACACCAGCAGATGGCGGTAATGCGCGTCGAAGGCATCCATGTCGCGGCGCCGCCCCGTGCCTTCACCGACGCGACGAAAAGCGATCTCGCGCAGCCGCCCCAGCTCGCGCATGACCACGCCGTCGAGCTGGCCGTCGTACAACAGTATCTGCTTGCCGTCGACGGTCTCTCCCAGGTGCTGGGCATCACGCAGCGCCTCCCGCAATGCCAGGCGGCTCTCCGGGTGCGCGATGCCCGCCTCCCCCAGGAACACCGGTTTGCGTCCGCGCCCCAACCGATAGACATGCTTGCGCAGCAACTTGAGCTTGACCGCGGTGGAGAGCCCATCGCGATCGATCCGCTCCATCGACAGTAGCGCACCGGCGCGCACGCGAAGTTGACGATCGCGCTGGCGGAACATCTCGTGCGGCAGCATCAGCGTGCCCAGATCGTTTCGCAGCATCGTCAGCGCATAGAACAGCCAGGAGTTCCTGCCCTGCACGTGCAGCGGCAGGATCGGGGCGTTGTAACGCCGCGCCAGGTGCAGGAAACCGCCTTGCCAACGCCGGTCGCGCACGCCATGGGGGCCGGCTCGCGACACCTCGCCGGCCGGGAACACGATGACCGCCTCCTCCCGGTCCAGCGCCCCGCCGATTTCGGCAAGGCTGCGGCGAAAGCCCCGGCGAGAGAGGTTGTCCACCGGCAGCAGACAGTCGCGCAGCGGCTCCAGCTGCATCAACAGGCTACTGGCCAGGATCTTGACGTCCGGACGCACCTCGGAAACCATCTTCAACAGCGCCAGGCCATCCAACGCCCCCAGCGGGTGGTTCGCCACGATCAGTACCCGTCCGGTCACCGGGATGTTCTCCCGCTCCCGCGATGGCAGCGTGTAGCCGAAGCGAAACTCATCGAGCACCCGTTCGACGAAGCCGATGCCCCGGGTATCGGCGTGCGCGCTCAGAAACCGGTTGATCTCGCTCTCGCGGACCAGCCCGCGGATCAGAGCGATACTCAACCGCCGTAGCCAACCCGGCAGCCTGGAGAACGGCTTGACGTGATTTTCGAGTGCTTCGGCAATGTCGATCATATCGCTTCCTCCCGACCATCACGGCCTGGCCGGTAGCATGACGGCGAGATATGACAACGACGTGGCCGCTGACTAGAGTGGGTGAACCGATCAAACGAGGAGCGAGCCATGCAGGCCATCGCCATCGAAGCCAATCAGATGATATGGCGCGAGCACGACGATCCCGGCGCACTGGGCGCCAGTGAAGTCCGCATCGAAGTCGCCTGGGCAGGCATCAACCGTGCCGACCTGATGCAGCGCGGCGGCAACTATCCGCCGCCGCCGGGTGAATCCGAGATCCCCGGGCTGGAAGTGAGTGGGACGATCATTGAAATCGGCCGTGGCGTCGAGCGCTTCCGGCGCGGCGATCGCGTCTGCGCCCTGCTTGCCGGCGGCGGCTACGCCGAACAGGTCAAGGTCGACGAGGCCCAGGTGCTGCCGATCCCCCAGGGATTGGGGCTGCGAGAAGCCGCCGCGCTGCCGGAGGTCTTCGCCACCGCCTGGCTCAACCTCTACATGGAGGGCGCGGTACAGACCAGCCAGCGCGTCCTGCTGCACGCCGCCGCCAGCGGCGTCGGCACCGCCGCGATCCAGCTCTGCCGCGCGTTCGGCAACCCCTGCTTCGTGACCGCGGGTAGCGCCGACAAGCTGGAGACCTGCTATCGACTGGGTGCCGATGCCGGCTGGAACCGCCACGACGGCAGTTTCGTCGACCCGGTCAAGGCCTGGGGCGGCGCCGACATGATCCTCGATCCGGTGGGGGGAGACTACATCGCGCAGGATCTCGCGGTACTCAATCCCGACGGTCGACTGGTGCTGATCGGACTGATGGGCGGGGTCGAGGCACAGGTCAATCTGGGGCGCATGCTGATGAAGCGTCAACGCCTGATCGGCTCCACCTTGCGCTCGCGCTCGGCGAAGGCCAAGGGTGCCATTCTCGACGCGCTCCATGCCCACGTCTGGCCCAAGCTGGCCAGTGGCGAGATCAAGCCATTGATTGCCGGCACCTGGTCGGTGCAGGAAGCGGAAACGGCCATGCAGCACCTGTCGGACAACGCCAATACCGGCAAGATCCTGTTGAGCGTCAGCGGCGAGGGGTGAGCCGGCGCGGTAGGCTAGTCGACGCCCAGCGTGGCCTTGTAGGTCAACTGCAGCAGACGGGCGTCGTCGCCGGCACGATGACGACGGATGTCGTGCTCCGCGGCGATCCGCTCCTTGGTTTCGGCCCAGCACTCGGTCTGGGCCTCGCTCAGCAGGCGCCGCAGCGCCTCCAGTCGAAACCGCGGCAGCATGCGGGCCTGATCGAAAAGCAGCGACAGCCAGGTATTGTCGTAGCCCCAGCTATCGCTGTAGGCGATACCGCTCGCCCCCAGTTCGTCGTTGAGCCAGCGCGCGACCTCGATCGGCGGGTGCCCCTCGCGGACCAGCCGGGCGCGGGATATGCCATGCAGCAGTTCGGCCTTGGGATCCCAATGGGTCCACTCCTGCACCGGCTGGATCAGGAACGCACAGCGACTGCCATCGGCTCGGGCCAGGCCGACCTCGATGGGGTAACTGCCGCGGCCAAAGCCGGAGGCCTCGATATCTAGCAGGGTGGGCAGCAACACGTCACGGGCTCCTTCCATGATGCCGTCTCATCTTGCGACGCCGATGATGCGCCATCATGACAGTGATGAAGCGCGACTTCACCCCGCCACCTGGCCGGTGGCGGAGGTCACGCCGGAAACCCGGAAGGTTGCGGGCGGCTCAGTGCGCCGCGAGCGCGGCGGGCGCCTCGCCAGTGGGACTGTCTTCGGTGAGATGCCGGGCCCAGCGCTGCCAATCGTCCGCGCGAGCAGGGTCGTGGGGCAGGCCCAGCTCGCCGTGCCGATACGCGTCGGCCAACCGTGTTGCGGCCTGGACATGGCCATTCTCGCCCGCGCGGGCATACCAGGTCACCGCATGGTGCTCGTTGGGCTGGTACTGCGAACAACCCAGTTCGTAGATGCGCCCGGCCTGGTATTGCGCATGGCGATCCCCCTGCTGGGCCGCCTGCAGGACATAACGCGCGCCGGTGGACTTGTCGCGGGGGGAGATCCCACGATGCATCAGCACCCGGCCGTAGAGCGACCGCGCGGGGACATGGCCGGCATCGGCGCAACGCTTGAACCAGCGCAGCATCAACCGCTGCTTGCCCGGCGAACGCGTCATCCAGCGCGTGTGGCTGAGCTGCGTGGCCAGACGGAACTCGAATCGCGTAAAGAAAGAAAACGTCTGTGGCATAACTGACAGTGACCCTGGAGACTGGGACCCGTTAACGGTCCGAACTACCGTGTCGATCTGAACGCATCTTGTTTTCTATTACCGCAACACCAGGCAACGCTCTATGGCGCGTCGGAATCGACCCTTCACAGGCGCGCACGGCCGAGGCCGGGCGGCGAAAGGCCGCAAGGATACGCCTGCCCGCGTGGCGACTCAACCCCTCGCGTCCGGCGCCGGTTTGCCGCTTTCCAGCGGCGCCAGTAACATACGATGTCCAACGGCTTTTCATCACGCCTCAGAGGGTGTTTACAAGTTCGGCGAGCGAAGGCAAGACAAGGCAAAATCGGTCGAAAAGGCGGAGTTTACACGGGGTAAATGAGCATTTGAGGCCGATTTTAACGCCGTATTGCCGAGCGCAGGCATTTTGTAAACACCCTCTCAGGCTCGTCAACATCCGTTTTTTCATCTGGAGCGCAACATGCAGCGACGCCCCCTAGGCAAGACCGACATCCAGGTTTCGCGCCTGTGCCTCGGCACCATGACGTTCGGCGAACAGAACACCGAGGCCGAGGCGCACGAGCAGCTCGATCGTGCCGTCGCCGCCGGCATCAACTTCATCGACGCCGCCGAGATGTATCCTGTACCGCCCAAACCCGAGACCCAGGGCCGCACCGAGGCCTATATCGGCAGCTGGTTGAAGCAGCGCGGCAAGCGCGACGATCTCATCATCGCCAGCAAGGCGGCGGGTGCCGGACGCGGCATGGAGCATCTTCGCGGCGGCCCGCGACACACCCGCGAACAGATTCACCAGGCGCTGGACGCGAGCCTCGAGCGCCTGCAGACCGACTATCTCGACCTCTATCAGCTCCACTGGCCGGACCGTCACGTCAATTGCTTCGGCCAGCTGGGCTACCTGCCGGGCGACGACAGCGACGCCACGCCGCTGGAAGAGACCCTGGGCGCCCTGAAAGAGGCCGTGGACGCCGGCAAGATCCGCGCCGTGGGGCTCTCCAACGACACCCCTTGGGGCGTCATGCGCTGCCTCCACCTGGCCGAGACCCAGGGCCTGCCGCGCGTCGCCAGCATCCAGAATCCCTACAACCTGCTCAACCGCAGCTTCGAGATCGGCCTGTCCGAAATCGCCCACCGCGAATCCGTCGGTCTGCTGGCCTACTCGCCGCTGGCCTTCGGCGTGCTCAGCGGCAAGTACCTCGACGGCCGGAAGCCGCCCAAGGGCCGTCTGACCCTGTTCGAGCGGTTCTCGCGCTACACCTCCGAGCTGGCCCAGGAGGCGACCCAGGCCTACGTCGACATCGCCCGCGAGCACGGCCTGGACCCGGCCCGGATGGCGCTGGCCTACGTCACGTCCCGGCCGTTCGTGACCAGCAATATCATCGGTGCGACGACCCTCGAGCAGCTCGATGCCAATATCGACAGCGACTCGCTCGAGCTGTCCGCCGAAGTCGTCGAGGCGATCGAGGGCGTGCATCGACGAATTTCCAATCCCTGCCCATGAAACTCGGCCCTGAGACTCGTTTTCGAAACTCGGTCCTGACGGTCGCCATCGGCGACCGATAACGCCACCTCCAGCACGGGTAAGCGCGCCATGCTCAGCATTCTCTCCCCCGCCAAGACCCTGGATTTCGAGACGCCCCCGACGACCCGGGACGTCACCCAGCCCGACTACCTCGACCTGAGTCGAGAGCTGATCGGCATCCTGCGCGGCTATTCCCCCCAGCAGCTGTCGCAACTGATGGGCATCAGCGACAAGCTCGCCGGGCTCAACGCCGCCCGTTACGCCGACTGGAAGACACCGTTCTCGCTGGATAACGCCAAGCCAGCGGCGCAGGCCTTCCAGGGCGATGTCTACGTCGGGTTGGAGGCGGCCTCCTTCAGCAAGGCAGACAACGCCTTCGCTCAGGATCATCTGCGGATCCTGTCCGGACTCTACGGCATGCTGCGGCCGCTGGATCTGATCCAGCCCTATCGCCTGGAGATGGGCATCCAGCTGGAGAATGCCGCCGGCAAGGATCTCTACGCCTACTGGCGGGAGCGGTTGACCCCCGATCTCGACCAGGCCGTTGCCGCCAGCGGCAGTCCGACGCTGGTCAACCTCGCCTCCAACGAATACAGCAAGGCGATCGACTTCAAGCGACTCCAGGCCGATGTGGTCTCGCCGGTGTTCCAGGACGAGAAGAACGGCCAGTTCAAGATCATCAGCTTCTACGCCAAGAAGGCACGTGGCCTGATGGCAGCGTGGCTGATTCGCGAACGCATCGAGGACCCCGCGGCGTTGACCGAGTTCGACGTCGCCGGCTATCGCCATGCACCCGACGAGTCCAAGCCGGGCAAACCCGTCTTTCGCCGCCGCGAACGGGATCGTGAATAGCGGGACGCGACCAAAGAATCAGGGGAAATGTGACGCCGTTCAGCTTCCATTCACGCCCATCTGCAACAATGCCCGCAGCAACGAGTGCCGCGACGTCGTCACTCGACCCGCAATAACGCTGATTTTCAGGAGAACGCCATGCGTCATCTGCTCGTCATGTTGATGGTCGGTATGCTCGGCTTTGCCGCCGCCGTCGACCACGCCGAGGCTCGCCGCATGGGTGGCGGCAAGAGCTTCGGTTCCTACTCGCGCTCGGTGCAGCAGCCCACCCCGACCACGACACGCAGCAACGCATCCGCCCCGCCCCGCCAGCCCAGCGCCGGACTGTCGCGCTTCGCCGGCCCGCTGGCGGGAATGCTCGCGGGCGGCCTGCTGGCGTCGCTGTTCTTCGGTGGCGCCTTCGACGGGTTGCGGATGATGGACTTCCTGCTGATCGCGCTGGTCGCTTTCATCGGCTTCCGGCTACTGGCGGGCCGTCGACGCCACGCCCCCGCCGGCCATCGCGATGACGGTCAAGCGCACCATGACACCAGCGCCCAGCCGGCTCCGTTCATGGGCACCGGCGCGACGGGCACGAGCACCGGAGGCATCGCCACCGAGCCTGCCTGGTTCGATCGCGAACGTTTCCTGGCCGGCGCCAAGGAGCACTTCACCACCCTCCAGCGCGCCTGGGACAACAACGACCTGAGCCGGATTCAGGAGTACGTCACGCCCGAACTCTACAACCTGCTGAAAGCGGAGCGCATGGAGCAACCGGCCAACAATCGCACCGAAATCGTGCGCCTGTTCGCCGAACTGGGCAGCGTGCAGGAGTTCAAGGACGAAGCCGAAGCCACCGTGCTGTTTCATGGCGTGCTCGAGGAGAACGGCGAGGAGACCGAGTTCAACGAGACCTGGCACCTGAAACGGGCGCTGCGTGACGGCGCACCGTGGTACGTTCAGGGCATCGAGCAGAATCCGAGCGCCTGACGAAGCCCGGAGCCGCCCTGAACGAAAAGACCCGAGCCTGCGAATGACAGGCTCGGGTCTTTCTCGTTGTGGCCGCGCCCCTCGCCGAGGCGGCGTCGCGACTCTTGTCGGTCGTCGCAACTATTGTCAGTCGTCGCGATCGACCGCAAAAGCCGACCAGGCCTGTCGCGTCGGCATCACTTCCACGCGGTTGAAGTTGATGTGCGCCGGCAGTGTCGCGATGTAGAACATCTGCTCGGCGATATCCTCGGCGGTCAGCGCCGTGGTGCCACGATAGAGATTGTCGGACGCGGTCTGATCGCCACCGGTGCGCACCAGGGTGAACTCGGTCTCGGCCATGCCCGGGGCCAGATCGGTGACCCTCACGCCGGTACCCTGCAGGTCGCAGCGCAGGTTGTAGCTGAACTGCTGAACGAACGCCTTGGACGCGCCGTAGACGTGGCTGCCCGGGTAGGGCCACTGACCGGCGATGGAGCCCACGTTGACGATCGTCGCCCCTTCACCCGCTTCGATCAGCGTCGGCAGCAGCGCGTGGGTCACGTTGACCAGCCCGGTCACGTTGGTATCGATCATGGTGTGCCAGTCCTTCAGCGCCACCTTCTGTGCCGGCTGGGGCGCCAGCGCCAGTCCGGCGTTATTGACCAGCGTGCGTACCCGCTTGAACGCTTCCGGCAGAGCGTCGACGGCCCTCTGCACGGCTTCGTCGTCGCGCACGTCGAGCACGATGGTGTGCACCGCGACCTTGTCGGCCAGTTCGGCCTTCAGCGCCTCCAGACGCTCGCCACGGCGACCGGACAGCACCAGCGACCAACCGGCCGCGGCGAAACGATGGGCTGCGGCACGGCCGAAACCGGAGGTCGCCCCGGTGATGAATACGACATCGCTCACATTGTTCTCCTTCATAACTCGATAGAAAGGGGATCTCCATCCCATGTCATGCCGCCAGCGCCCGGATAGCTCGACTAACCCTGCCACGCCTCGCGTGCCAGCACCCACAACGACAGCGCCATCAGCAGCGGCGCCACGGTGAGCTTCATCGAGCGCGGCGGCGAGCGCTCGAAGTACCACTGTCCCAACAGGTTGCCGATCAGCGCCGGCACCAGCAGCCAGGCCGCCCGCCCCCAGGTCTCTCGCCCCAATGCCCCTGCCATCTCCAGTCCGATCAGCGATGCGCTGCTGCTGGCGGCGAAGAACAGGATAGCAATTGCACGTAATTCCAGCGGCGGGAGACGCCGATGCAACAGGTAGAGCATCAGCGGCGGACCACCCGAAGAAGCCAGTGTCATGCACAACCCCGACAAGGCGCCAGCCGCAACGCCGGACCACGTCTGTTGCCCTCTCGACACGGCCGCCACCGGATCCTCGCCGGCCAGCGGTTCGGGACGCACCATCAGCGCCAGCGCACCAAGGAGCGCCAGCACGGCAATGGCGACCCGCATCGGCGCGGCCGGCAACATGGCCATCAGGCTCACCCCGACGGCGGTCGCCACCAGCATGCCGCACAGCAACTGGCGCAGGAGGCCCCACTCCGCCAGCCGGCTGGCCCGGCGCCACAGGCCGACGCTGGTCAAGAGGTCCAGCAGCAGCGCCAGCGGCACCGCCTCGATCGGCGGCAGCAGCAGCGTCAGCCCCAGCGCCAGCAACATGGCGAAGCCAAAGCCGCAGTAGCCCCTGACGACTCCGGCGAAGCACGCCAGCGCCATGGCCGCCCCCAGCAGCGGCATCGATGACATCATGGGAACGAACTCCTCCCGCCGTTTTCCTGGCCACCGATATCGTGGAATCAGCAACCCTACCCAGCCAACACCGCGCCGGGTAGGGCCAGTTCGGCAACCAGGTCGGGACATCCTTCCGTGACTGTCACGGTCGCCACCGCATTCTGGCTCTACGCGATCGAACCATCGCCCCTTAAGCTCTGTCTGAAAAATCGACGAGCGATAGCCAGACAAGGCAAAAATCGGTGAAAAAAGGACCGGGCTGGCGCTCCAGTTTACGAGGGGTAAATGAGCATTTTGACCGGGCTGGCGCACCAGCCGATTTTTAACGCCGTATGGTTGAGCGCAGGCATTTTTCAGACAAAGCGTAGTCTTGGATCGAGACAGTGAACGCCACACAACAGGAACCCTGCCATGACCGACACCTTCATCAACGACGACGTTTCCAATGAGCATGTCCATCGGCTCGACCGCCGGCACGTGTTTCACTCCTGGTCGTCGCAGGGCAATCTGTCGCCCCTGGTGATCGCCGGGGGCAAGGGCTGCCGGCTGTGGGACTACGCCGGCAAGGAGTACCTGGACTTCAGCAGCCAGCTGGTCAATACCAATATCGGCCACCAGCATCCCAAGGTGATCGCCGCCATCCAGGCCCAGGCGGAGCAGCTGGCCACCATCGCCCCGGCCCACGCCAATCTCGCTCGCGGCGAGGCGGCCAGGCGGATTCTCGACCGGGCGCCGTCCGGCTTCGGCAAGGTGTTCTTCACCAACGCCGGCGCCGACGCCAACGAAAACGCCATGCGCATGGCGCGCAGCGTGACCGGTCGCGACAAGATCCTGTCGGCCTACCGCTCCTACCACGGCAACACCGGCTCGGCCATCGTCGCCACCGGCGATCCGCGCCGGGTGCCCAACGAGTTCGCCCGCGGCCATGCGCACTTCTTCAACCCCTTCCTCTATCGCAGCGACTTCTGGGCCGGCACCGAGGAAGAGGAGTGCCAGCGCGCGCTGCAGCACCTGAAGCGGGTGATCGAGTGCGAAGGCCCCAGCGCCATCGCGGCGATTCTGCTGGAATCGATTCCCGGCACCGCCGGCGTGCTGATTCCGCCCAAGGGCTACCTGGAAGGCGTGCGCCAACTGGCCGACCAGTACGGCATCCTGGTGATCTTCGACGAGGTCATGGCCGGCTTCGGCCGCACCGGGCGCTGGTTCGCCCTCGAGCACTTCGGCGCCAGGCCGGATCTGATCGTGTTCGCCAAGGGGGTCAACTCCGGCTATGTGCCGGCCGGGGGCGTGATCATTTCGGATGAGATCTGCCGCCATTTCGACGATCACATGTTCTTCGGCGGGCTGACCTATTCGGGCCATCCGCTGGCGATGGCCTCGATCGTCGCCACGCTGGACGCGATGAGCGACGAAGGGATCGTGGAAAACGCCGACCGCATCGGCAACGGTCCGCTGGCTGCCGGGCTCCAGCAGCTCGCGAGGGATCATGCCATCGTCGGCGAAACCCGCGGCCTCGGCGTGTTCCACGCGCTGGAGCTGGTCAGCGATCGCCGGACCCGCGCCCCGCTACCGGCCGCGGCGATGGGTACGATCAAGAACGCCCTGATCGCCAAGGGTCTGCTGCCGTTCGTGGTCGAGAATCGCATTCACGTGGTGCCGCCGTGCATCGTCAGCGACGCGGAAGTCACCGAGGGGCTGTCGATCCTCGATGACGTGCTGGGCGAGTTTGCGGCTGGCTGATCGGGTTCGCGAGATCGGACTGGCGGCCGGCGACTTGCCGGTCGCTGTCGTCTGGGGTCGGGGCTAGCCGAAGGCCTGCGCCAGTCGCTGGATCCCGGGTTCGATACGCTCGGCATCGATGGCGCCGAACCCGAGGCGCATGTAGTTGCGTGGCGGTGCCGAGTCGAAGAAGTGCTGGAAGCCCGGCTCGATCAGCACGCCGCGCTGGGCCGCCTGCCAGGCCAGCCGCTGCGTATCGGTCGCATCCGGCGTCTCCAGCCAGAACACGCTGGCATGATCTCCCCCGACCCGACGACAATCGGGCAGCTCCCGAGCGATGGCGGCATCCATGATCTCCCAGCGATGACGCATCTCGTCGGCGAACTGGCGCAGATAGCGATCGTAATGCCCCTGGGAGAGGAACTGCGCCAGCTGCTGCTGCAGACCGGAGGGCGGATGGCGATACATCAGCCGCCGCAGCGCCCGCAACTCCTCGATCAGTTCGGCATCGGCCACCACGTATCCCAGCCGCAAGCCGGGAGACAGCGGTTTCGACAGACTGCTCATGTAGATCACGCGGGAACCCGCCCGGCTCGCCTTCAGTGCCGGCTGGGCGTGACGATCGAAATTGACCTCGGCGTCGTAATCGTCTTCCAGCACGATCTGATCGCGGCGCTGGATCTGCTCGATCAATGCTTCCCGTCGACGGCGGCTCATGGTCACCCCGGTCGGCCCCTGATGGCTCGGCGTCACGTAGAGATAGTCGCTCCCGGCCGCTGCCGCATCCAGGCACATGCCTTCAGCGTCGATCCGCTGATAGCTCAGTTGTGCCCCCTGGCGCAGGAAGACGTTGGCCGCTTCGCGGTAGCCGGGATTCTCCATTGCCACCCGGGTGCGCGCGTCGAACAGCAGTTGGGCGATCAGGAACAGGGCATTCTGCGATCCCAGCGTGATCAGGATCTCGTCGCTGCGCGCGTGAATGCCGCGCTTGGGCAGCACCCGGGTTCGCAGTTGCTCGACCAGCATCGGGTCGTCCTGATCGTAACGATCGCCCAACCAGTGTCGTTCGCGGCGCCCGCCGAGCAGCCGCCGCGAGGTCTCGCGCCACTGCTCAAGGGGAAACAGCCGGGTATCCAACTGGCCGTAGACGAAGGGAAATTCGTAACTCATCCAGTTGCCGGGACGCAGGACGCCCTGCAGATGGCTGGGCCGATGGGTGAAACGACTGCCCCAGGAAGGTGCATTGACGATCTCGTCGTGCGTTGCCGGGCTCGTTTCCAGTGCATCGGGCTCGTGATAGGCATCGTGCAGGTAGTAACCGCTGCGCGGCCGGCTGACCAGATACCCATCCTCCACCAGCCCTTCGTAGACCAGCGCCACCGTATTGCGCGAGATGCCGAGCTGCAGCGACAGCTTGCGGCACGAGGGCAGCGCCTCCTCGGTGGGGATGGTGCCGGTGTGAATGGCATCCAGCAGCGCCTCGCGCAGCTGCTCCTGCAGGCCGCGCCGGGTATCGAAGTCGAGATGAAAATAGTGATCGAGCATGCCGAGCTCCCGCCCCGTGGCTGAGCTCTACACGCTGCAAGATCCGCGCCAGTCGACCTGTTCGACAGGCGGCCGGGGTTCGGAACTGTCCCGAGCATGACGGGAATCTGGCCTGTAGTGCCGTACAGCGCGAACTTTAGTATGGGCCAGCCATAACAACGTCAATCACGAGGACTACATCATGGGCAGCACCTTCCATGGCGTCATCGCCTTCGCGCTGATCGCCGCCCTGCTGGTCGTCGGCAGCCTGCTGCGCAGCCGTCTTTCCTGGCTGCGGGCCAGCTTGATTCCCGGCAGTATCGTGGCGGGCATCATCGGCTTCGCCGGGCTCTCCTCGGGGCTGATTCCCGGCTACGACCCTTCCGATTTCACCGCACTCGCTTTTCACTTCTTCACCCTGAGCTTCATGTCGCTATGTCTGACCGGCAGCCCCAAGCCGGCCGCGGGCGAGCAGCGCCAGGGTATCGTCGGTGGCGGGCTGTGGTTGACGCTGATCTGGACCGCCAGCCTCGGCGCCCAGGCGGTGATCGGATTCGGGCTGATGGCGGGCTACGACCTGATCACCGGCAGCGATCTCAGTCCGCTGCTTGGCGCCATCGTCACCCATGGATTTACCCAAGGGCCGGGGCAGGCACTGACCTACGGCACGATCTGGGAGAACGACTACGGCATCGCCAACGCCGCGCAGGTGGGCGTGATCTTCGCCTCGCTGGGCTTCGTGGCCGCCTTCGTCGTCGGCGTGCCGGCCGCACGCTACTTTCTCAAGCGGGGGCTCAACGCCAACCGCCATTCGACGCTGGACGACGACTTCGTGCGCGGCTTTCACACGCCCGAGACCCAGCCTTCGGCCGGCAAGCAGGTCTCGCACGCCGGCACCGTTGACTCGCTGGCCTGGCATCTGGGCCTGCTGGGCGTGGCGTATGTCATTACCTATGTATGGCTGAGCGCAATGCAGCCGCTGGTGGCGGGCAATCAGGTGCTGTCGGTGTTCTTCAGCTACAACCTGTTCTTCATCCATGGGCTGACGGTCTGCGTGCTGATGCGAATGGCGATCGAACGCTTTGGCTGGAATCACAAGGTCGACGACGACACGCTCAAGCGCATCACCAGCGGCTCGGTGGACTTCATGGTCGTCGCCACCCTGATGAGCATCCAGATCGCCGTGCTCTCGGCCCTGCTGATGCCGATCCTGCTCATCGCGGTCGCGGTGACGCTGGTCACCTTCCTGGGCGCGATGGCGATCGGCAAGCTCAGCGGCCAGCTCGGGCCGGAACGCGCCGTCACCGCCTTCGGCTGCTGCTGCGGCTCCACCGGTACTGGCCTTCTGTTGCTGCGCATGCTGGATGCCGACTTCAGCACCTCGGTGCCCAAGGAGCTGGCGTTCTTCAACATCGCGATCATCGTGGTCAATATTCCCACGCTGTTCTTCGTCGCCCCGATCGCCCCCTCCCTCGGCCCCTGGAGCTACCTGGCGATCTTCGGCGGCTACGTGATACTGATGCTGTTCTGCATCCCGCTGCTGCTGAAATGGCAGCGCAGCCGGGGCGGCCAGATCCCTTCCGTTCAGGAGCCGACTCCCTCATGAGCCATCGCATCTTCGTCGCCCGGCGCATCCTGACCATGAACCCCTCGCAGCCGGAGGCCACCCATATCGCGGTACGCGACGGCCGGATTCTCGGCATCGGCTCGCTGGGAACGCTGGCGGACCTGGGCGACTTCGAACTCGACGAGCGCTTCGCCGACAAGGTCATTCTGCCCGGCTTCGTCGAGGGCCACAGCCACGCGCTGGAGGGCGTGCTGTGGGAGTATCCCTACGCCGGCTTCTTCCCCCGCCAGGGCCCCGACGGCCACACCTGGCCGGGGCTGACGGACATCGCCGCGCTGCAGCGCCATCTCGGCGAACAGGTTGGCAAGCTCTCGTCGGAAATCCCGCTGATCGCCTGGGGATTCGATCCGATCTACTTCCCCCAGCGCCGACTCGACCGCGACGACCTCGATGCCGTCGACGCCGAACGGCCGATAGTGGTCATCCATGCCAACCTGCACATGATGACCGTGAACA
This sequence comes from uncultured Salinicola sp., assembly GCF_937921195.1. NCBI lineage: Bacteria > Pseudomonadati > Pseudomonadota > Gammaproteobacteria > Oceanospirillales > Halomonadaceae > Salinicola > uncultured Salinicola sp. Next base: position 90,800 of record NZ_CALFQK010000143.1, on the reverse strand, counting down.
GCGCCATGCTGCGTCTCTCCGGGCTCGAATCCCAGGCCGATGTCGAAGGCGTGGTGACCTTTGACGACGGCCGTCCCAACGGCGAGCTGCGCGAGATGGCAGCGATGTTCGCGATCTTCGACACCCTCAACCTCGATCTCTTCGATCGCGGCAGCGAGGAAGCGACACTCGAGCGCTACGCGCGCATCGGCCAGCGCCACGGGGTGACCACGCTGACCGACCTCTACAATCCGCTGAGCGAGACCGGCGTCGAGAGCATGCAGCGCACCTGCAACCGGGACGACGTCCCGATGCGCCTGGCACCGGCGATGAGCGCGCTGACCTACACGCCGGAAGACGGCATAGAGCGGGTGCTGGACTGTCGCGACAAGAGCAGCGACAAGCTCCATTTCGGACTGGTCAAGCTGATGACCGACGGCTCCATCCAGGGCTACACCGCGCGCCTCATGTGGCCGGGCTATCACGACGGCTCGCCCAACGGCATGTGGAACGCCGAGCCGGAACGCCTGACCGAGATCGTGCACCGCTATCATCAGGCCGGGCTGCAGCTGCATATCCACACCAACGGCGACGAGGCCGTCGAGCTGATGCTGGACGCCATCGAATCGGCGCTGGAACTGTGGCCGCGGGCCGATCATCGCCACACCCTGCAGCACTGCCAGATCATCAGCCACGCCCAGCTGAAACGCGCCGCACGACTCGGGGTGTGCCTCAACATGTTCGCCAACCACCTTTACTACTGGGGCGACATCCACCGCTCGCGCACGCTGGGTTTCGAGCGCTGTCAGCGTCTCGAACCGCTGGCCTCGGCGGATCGCCTGGGCATCCCCATCGCGGCGCATTGCGATGCCCCGGTCACACCGCTGGCGCCGCTGTTCACGGCGTGGTGCGTCGTCGCCCGCCAGACCGCCAGCGGCGAGGTGCTGGGACCCAACGAGGCGCTGAGCGTGGAACGGGCGCTGCGCCTGATCACGCTGGACGCGGCCTACACCCTCAAGCTGGACGATCGCATCGGCAGCCTGGAGGTGGGTAAGTTCGCCGACATGGCGGTGCTCGACGAGGATCCGCGCGAGGTGCCGCTGGCGCGGCTGGCATCGATCGGCGTCGCGGCGACGGTGGTGGGTGGCCGTGTCTTCGACAATGGCTGAGCCCGACGCCGATCCGATCCCGGTGGTACTGATTGCCGGCTATCTCGGCGCCGGCAAGACCACCTGGCTCAACGCCCATCTGCGAGACGGCGTGGCGCCGGATACGCTGGTGCTGGTCAACGACTTCGGCACCATCAATGTCGATGCCGAGCTGATCGACTACGCCGGGGAGCGCCTACTCAAGCTCAGCAGCGGCTGCCTGTGCTGCTCGCTGAGCGACGAACTGGGCACCCAGCTCTCGCGTATCGGCCGCTGGCCGGCGCCGCCCGCGGCGCTGATCATCGAGACCAGCGGCGTGGCGCGGCCGCGCCGCATCGCCGACCTGATCCGCGTGGCGCGCCGGTTCCGCCTGGATCGCATCGTCACCCTGGTCGACCTGGCGAGCCTGGCACAGCGGCTGAATGACAGCCGCGTCGGCGAGCTGGTGGCCGACCAGATTGCCAGCGCCGACACCCTCTCGCTCAATCGCGGCGACGATCTCGACGATGCCGAGCGCGAAGGGCTGATGCGTCGGCTGCAGTCGCTCAATCCCACGGCACAGGTCGCTCACGCGGGTTTTAGCACCGGGCGACCGGAGCAGGCGGCACCGAAACGACCACCGACATTTCGCCCCACCGCCAATGATCGCGATCCCGACTGGCAGCGCTTTGCGATCGAACTGCCCGTGTCACTGAATCGCCGGACGCTGGAGTCGCTGCTCGCCGAGCATGCCGAAGGGCTGGCGCGGGCCAAGGGCTTCATCCAGGCCGAGGGCCGGTACTACGTCTTTCAATGGAGCGGCGGGCAGGCCGAGTGGACGCCCACCGCGCCCCGCCCGGGTGCCAGCCAGCTGGTGGGAATCGGCTTCGCCGGGGCGCCCTTCGATGCGCTGATCGCGGCGCTGAAAACGCTCGCCTGATTTGCCGGCGGCAACGCCGATCTGGCCAGCCGATGTTCATCAACTGGCTCTACAGCAACCGCTCCCGGATTCTTTAGGGTGGAATCACGCTACGCAATCGTCACGACCCATCACCGACACCAACAACAATGAGAGGGTGTACTTCATGCTGCGCTTCCCGAACCGCAAACCCACCGCCCGGTTTCACCTGCCCCGTCTCGCCGCCAAGGCCATGGCCGGTACGCTGATGGCGCTGTCGTTGTCGACTCTGTCGCTGTCAGCCATTGCCGCCGACCTGCCGGAGATCGAAAGCCGCGGCTATCTGAGCGTGGCGACGGAGGACAACTACGCCCCGTTCAACTTCATCGAGGATGGCAACGCCAAGGGCTTCAATACCGACATGCTCGAGGAGCTGCGCAACTACGCCGACTTCGAGGTTCGCCAGGACATCCTGCCCTGGACCGGCCTGCTGGCCGCCGTCTCCACCGGCCAGTACGACATGGCGCTGACCGGCGCCTCGGTCTCCGACGAACGCCTGCGGGTGTTCAACTACACCCCGCCCTACGCCTCCGCCCAGCACTTCGCGATCAAGCGCGCCGACGACGACAGCATCAGCGATGTCGACGATCTCAGCGGCAAGAGAGTGGGCGTTCAGGCCGGTAGCGTGCTGCTGTCGCGACTGCCGGAGCTGAAGAAGATGCTCGAGGACGACGGCGGCGAGCTGGGTGAGGTGGTGCAGTACGAATCCTACCCCGAAGCCTTCGCCGACCTGGCCAACAGCCGTCTCGACTTCGTCATCGATTCCGCCGTGCCGGTCAATACCCTGGTGGCTTCCAAGCCGGACGTCTTCGCCAAGGGTCCGGCGGTCTCCGGCGCCGGCTACGTCTCCTGGCCCATCCCCAAGTCGAGCCCGGAACTGCTCGCCTACATGACGACATTCCTGGACCACATGAAGGAGACCGGCCGTCTGGCCGAGCTGCAGGAGAAGTGGTTCGGCGAGAGCTTCCCGGACCTGCCCGACGAACCGCTGGAGAGCGTCGACCAGTTCCACGAGCTGGCGGGCCTGGACGACTGAGCCCGGTGGCCCGATCGTCGAGTCCCACGACACACCCCATCGGCTGACACGTCATACCGTCAGCGGCGCCGCGGGTTCGCGCGGCGCCTCCCCCGTTCTCAAGCCCTCGGGAGCCGCCCATGAATGCCAGTGCCTGGCACATGCTGCTGGAAGGCGCCTGGACGACCGTCTGGATCTCCGGCATCTCCATCGCCATGGGGGTCACGGCCGGGCTGATACTGGCCCTGATCCGCCTCGCCCGTATTCCCGTCGTCGACCAGCTCCTGGTGCTCTACATCAGCCTGGCGCGCGCCACGCCACTGGTCACGCTGGCGCTGTTCATCTTTCTCAGCGCCCCGACCTTCGGCATCAACCTCGACCGCAACGTGGCCGGCATCCTGGCGTTGACGCTCAACACCACGGCGTTCAACGCCGAAATCTGGCGTAGCGCCTTTCGCAACTTCTCCCGCGATCAGCGCGAGGCGGCCATGGCAGCCGGCATGACGCCGTGGGTCACCTTCCGACGCATCATGCTGCCGCAGATGATGATCACCAGCCTGCCGGGGCTGATCAACGAGATGTCGTTCCTGATCAAGGGCAGTCCGGCGATCGCGGTGATCGGCATCGTCGACCTGACCCGGGTCACCAATCGCATCTCGGCCGTCACCTACGACCCCCTGCCACCGATTCTGGTCGCCTGTGCGCTCTACATGGCCGCGATCGGCTGCCTGGTCTGGCTGCAGCGGATCGCCGAACGCCGCGCCAACCGGCTGGCGGTGTGATGAGCCGACGACGACAAGGCGGCGGTACCCCAAAGCCGAGGAGGCGCCATGAGTAACTGGGAGATTCTGTGGAGCGCTCGCGACCAGTTCTGGAGCGGGTTCTTCAGCACGATGGAGATCTTCGGCCTGTCGATCAGCGCCGCCTTCGCGATCGGCTGCGGCATGCTCTACCTGCTGGAGGGCAGCCGCCCTCGCCTGACCGTGCCACTGCGGGTGTTCATCGACGGCATGCGGATGCTGCCGTTTCTGATCCTGGCCTATCTGCTCTACTACGGCCTGCCGGCCTTCGATATCCGCCTCGATGCGTGGTGGTCCGGCGTCGGGGCGCTGGCGGTCTATCACGGCTGCTACTTCGCCGAGATCTTCCGCGGTGCGCGCTTGACCTTCCCGCCCGGCCAGGTCGAAGCCGCCAAGGCCCACGGCTTCACCAAGGGCAAGATGTTCTTTCGCCTGATCCTGCCCCAGATCGTGATGCAGACCCGGCCGCTACTGGGCAACCAGTTGATCTACGCACTCAAGGACACCGCCTTCCTGGTGATCATCACCGTGCAGGAACTCACCGCCGCCGCCAACAGCCTGTCGGGAACCTATTTCATCCCCACCGAGGCCTTCATCGTGGTCATCGGCTTCTACTGGGCGGTCAGCGTGGTCATGGAGATCATCATCAAACAGTGTGGCCGCTTCAGCGCCAAACGGGGGTTCGACCATGTTTGAGAAAAGCACATCGGAAAGCGTCAGGTCTGAACAAACCACGCCTGAACGAACCGCGCCTGCGCGGACCGCGGTCTCGATCCGCCATCTGTCGAAGAGCTTCGACGGCGTCGAGGTCCTGCGCGACGTGGATCTGGAGGTGCGCGAGGGTGACGTGGTGACGATCCTGGGCTCCTCCGGCTCCGGCAAGTCGACGCTGTTACGCTGCATCAACTGGCTGGAGCGACCCGACAGCGGCAGCATCCACATCGGCGGCCAGCGCATCGGCGTCAACGACGCCGGCCGGCCGATGCCGGTGCGAGAGCTGGCCAGGGTTCGCGCCCGTACCGGCATGGTGTTCCAGAGCTTCAACCTGTGGCCGCACCTCAACGTGCTGCACAACGTCACCGAGGCCCCGATCCACGTACTGGGCAAATCGAAAGCCGAGGCCGAAACTCACGCTCGCGAACTGCTGGAGAAGGTCGGTATGTCAGCCAAGGCCGACGCCTACCCCAGCACCCTCTCCGGCGGCCAGAAGCAGCGCGTGGCGATCGCTCGCGCCCTGGCGATGCAGCCGGAAGTGATGCTGTTCGACGAGCCGACGTCGGCACTCGATCCGGAACTGGTCGGCGAGGTGCTGGCGGTGATCAGGGACCTTTCCGCCGAAGGCTACACCATGATCGTCGTCACCCACGAGATGGCCTTCTCCCGGGCGGTGTCCGACAAGGTCGTGTTCCTGGACAAGGGCCTGATCATCGAACAGGCGGACCCGGAGACGTTCTTCACCAACCCCAGTACCGAGCGGGTACGCAAGTTCCTGGAACGGGAAGAGAGTTGAACCGAAGACCGGCAATCGAAGACGGTGAAAGCGACTCGACAGCCGATGGCGAAAGTGCCAACAATGCGACAACGTCATCATTTCGAGGGAGCTGTCATGTCGATAACGGTTACGGTCTTGGACGACTATCAGGGATGCTGTGCCTTTCTCGACGCCGCCCACGAACTCGACGGCAGCGACGTGCGCCTGGACATCGAACATCGACATATCGACGACCAGGCGCTGCCCGCTCGCCTGTTGGACAGCGACGCCATCATCCTGATCCGTGAACGCACCTCGTTGACCCGCGAACTGCTTGAGCAGTTGCCGAATCTCAAGCTGGTGGTCCAGACCGGGCGACTCTCCTCGGCCATCGATGTCGAGGCCTGCAAGGAACTGGGCATCGCCGTACGCGACGGTGGCGGCTCGCCGATCGCGCCGGCGGAGCTCACCTGGCTGCTGATCATGGCGGGCTGTCGGCGTCTGGGCGGCTATCTCGCCCGACAGGCCGAGGGCGACTGGCAGCGCACCAACCAGCTCCTGGAGGCGGAGTCGCTGGGCCACGCCGTCCACGGGCGCACGCTGGGCATCTGGGGGCTGGGCAAGATCGGCAGTCTGGTCGCCGGCTACGCCCAGGCCTTCGGCATGAACGTCGTCGCCCACGGCCGCGAGAGCAGCGCCGGGCGCGCCTTCGAGCTGGGCGTCGAATTCGAGCCCGATCGACACGCCTTCCTGGCCCGCTGCGATGTGATCACCCTGCATCTCAAGCTCAACGGTGACACTCGCGGCATGATCACGCCGGCGGACCTTGCCGCGATGCGCGCCGATGCGCTCTTGGTCAACACCAGCCGCGCCGAGCTGATCCGCCCCGGTGCGCTGCTCGACGCCCTCGACGCCGGGCGGCCGGGTGCAGCGGCGCTGGATGTCTACGAGAACGAGCCCGACGGTGCCAGCGCCTACCAGGCCCACCCCCGGGTGCTGGCGACACCGCATATCGGCTTCGTCGAGAAGGACACCTACGAGCTCTATTTCTCGACCGCCTATCGCCAGGTCAGAGAGTTCTTTGCCTAGAGAGTCTTTTCCTGGAGAGTTCTTTGCTGCCTAACACCTGAAACGACGACGACGCCGGCCGAAGCCGACGTCGTCGTGGGTGTTGCCAAGTCCGGCGGTACTGTCTTGAGGCTACTGCCCGAACAGGTGCTTGCGCGCCTCGTCGGTCATCTCGACATTGTTGGCGGGATTGATCTCCTCCGCCTTGGCGTAGGCAACCCTGACCGCCTCGCGCTTGCCGATCTGCTCGAACCAGCGCTGCAGGCTGGGGTAATCCTCCAGATCCTGGCCCTGCTTCTCGTAGGGCTTGATCCACGGCCAGATCGCCATGTCGGCGATGGAGTAATCATCGCCGGCAACGAAATCGTTGTCGTCGAGCTGCTTGTCCAGCACGCGATAGAGTCGCGAGGTCTCGTTCATGTAGCGCTCGACGGCGTAATCGATCTTCTTCGGCGCATAGTGGCGGAAATGGTGGTTCTGCCCCGCCATCGGCCCCAGCCCGCCCATCTGCCAGTTGAGCCACTGCAGCACCCGATAGCGTTGGCGCCCGCTCTTGGGCAGGAACTTGCCGCTCTTGTCGGCCAGATACTCGAGGATCGCGCCGGATTCGAACAGCGACAGCGGCTGACCGCCGTCGGCCGGGGCACGATCGACGATCGCGGGAATGCGGTTGTTGGGGGCGATCTCGAGAAATTCCGGCGTGAACTGCTCGCCCTTGCCGATATTGACCGGATGAATACGGTAGTCCAGCCCCGCTTCCTCGAGGAACAGCGTGATCTTGTGACCGTTGGGGGTCGTCCAGTAGTAGAGATCGATCATCACAGGCTCCTGTCGTGACGCCCGGCGATAAGCCGGATGCTGTCAGGATAGGCTTTGCGGGGGGCGGCGTCTTCCGACATCGCCCCCGCGCCGTTCAAAAGCCTCTTCTCTGTGAGTCCAACCCTCCTGCTCGAAGGGTCGAAAGCGCCTGCCCGGTCGGCCAAGCTCGCGATCAATTGGCATAGGCGCCGTCGACATCGACGATCCGCGTTGCGTTGCGGCCGACGCCGCCATGCAGGTCCAGCATGCGCTGGAACCAGGCGTAGACCGGATCGGCGTTGGAGACCAGATCGGCAGCGGAGGTGACCCGCGCCCACATGAAGGCGCCCACCACCAGATAGTCCGCGGCGCCGGCCTCGTCGCCCTCCAGGAACGGCGATTCGTCCAGTCGCCCGCGCATCGGCTCCAACGCACGATCGAGCATCGATAGCCCCTGGCTCGGCGAATGCATCTCCTCCAGCGTGCGACCGAATGCCTTTTCGCGCGAGGTACGGAAATAGTCGCGGTCGTCGGGGTGCACGGCGTTGAACACGTCCATCAGGATGGTGCGCATCACCCCCGGCGCCAGCGAACGTTCGGCATAGAACTTGAAGAACCGCGCCCGGGCCTCGGCCGTGGCATCGCCCAGCAGCGGCTTGTCCGGGTAGACGCGATCGAGATAGCGGAAGATTTCATAGCTGTCGACGACCGTCTGGTCACCATCGACGAACACCGGCACCTTCGTCTGGTCCGAAAAGGCGATCGCCGCCTTGTCGGTGAACTTCCACGGCACGAATTCGCAATCGAGCCCTTTATGCGCCAGCGCATACTTGACCCGCCAGCAGTAGGGCGAGAATCGCAGTCTCTCGTCGCGCCCGCACAGATCGAACATTTTACGGCTCATGCCACACTCCTCGTCAGATACGGCTATCACGCTGCAGTGCTCGCAGCATGTCCAAGGGCGAGTAAACCGTCAAACCCTGAACATGCGCTCTCCCGACCCGACTCGATTCGGCGCGAATCGAAAATCGTTGCCATGCTGTTACGGATAGCAGTCATACCGTGAGCCTGCGAGTCACCTTTTCAGGCAGGACTTTTCAGACAGGATCGCGGCGGGTTTACCACCTCGGATCGATCACGAAGGAGTAGATCATGGTACGCCGACTCAAGGACGACGAACTGCACGGCAAGCAGGGCAAACATGATGCACCCGGCGGCGGCTGGCAGTCGATCCAGGCCACCGAATCGCACTTCCTGCGCGAGAAGGTAGCGCTCAAGGGCAATGGCCTGATGCTCAAGATCAATCATCCCGACGGCGGGTTCGAGTGCCCCAGCTGCGCCTGGCCCAACCCGGCGAAACCCGGCCCGGCGGAGTTCTGCGAGAACGGCGCCAAGGCGGTCGCCTGGGAAGCCACGGCGGCACGGACCACGCCGGAGTTCTTCGCCAGCCACACGGTTTCCGAGTTGCTCGACTGGTCGGATCATGCCCTCGAGAAGCAGGGCCGCCTGACCCACCCGATGCGCTACAACCCGGCCACCGACAAGTACGATCCGATCGACTGGACAACGGCGTTTCGCGAAATCGGCGAGCGGGTGAAATCCTTCGATCCGAAACGCGTCGAGCTCTACACCTCGGGGCGCACCTCCAACGAGGCGGCATTCCTGTGGCAGCTCTACGGCCGCATGCTCGGCACGCACAATTTTCCCGACTGCTCCAACATGTGCCACGAGACCACCACCGTGGCCCTGCCCCAGAGCATCGGCGTGGGCAAGGCGACCACGGTGCTGGAGGATTTCGAACATGCCGACTGCATCTTCCTGTTCGGCCAGAACGCCGGCACCAACAGCCCGCGGATGATGGGACTGATGCACGAGGCGCGTCTGCGCGGCGCCGAGGTGATCACCTTCAACCCGCTGCGCGAACGGGCTTTGGTCAAGTTCGCCAATCCCCAGACGCCCAGGGACATGCTGACCAACCACGGCGTGCCGATCAGCTCGCAGTATCACCAGGTTCGCATCGGCGGCGACATCGCCGCGATCCAGGGCATCTGCAAGCGCATCCTCGAGGTCGACGACGAGGCCCGCAACAGCGGCGGCGAGCGCGTCATCGACCACGACTTCATCGCGATGCACACCGATGGTTTCGAGAGGTTTGCCGATCACTGCCGCAACCTGCCATGGGAGCGAATCGAGCGCCACAGCGGGCTCGAACGGGCGGCGATCGAGCAGGCCGCCGGGGCCTGGATGAAGGCCGAGCGGGTGATCTGCTGCTGGGGGATGGGCATCACCCAGCACATCCGTGGCAGCGACAACGTCCACCAGATTCTCAACCTGCTGCTGATGGGCGGCCATATCGGCCGGCGCGGTGCCGGTGCCTGCCCGGTGCGCGGCCACTCCAACGTCCAGGGCGATCGCACCGTGGGGATCTTCCACAGGTCCGGCGAGGCGTTCCTGTCGAAGATGGACGAGGTGTTCGGCATCGAGTGCCTGCGCGAGCATGGCCACGACGTGTCGCTCTGCTGCGAGGCGATACTGCGCGACGAGGTGGACGCCTTCCTCGGCATGGGCGGCAACTTCTTCCGCGCCATCGCCGACCAGGCCCGTGTCGCCGCCCACGTCGGCGACATCCCGCTCACCGTACAGATCGCCACCAAGCTCAACCGCAGCCATCTGATTCACGGCAAGACGGCCTATCTGCTGCCGGCACTGGCCCGCACCGAGAAGGACGTCCAGGCCGGCGTCGAGCAGACCATCACCATCGAAGACGGCATGTGCAACGTGCAGGGCTCCAGGGGCGCGCTGGAGCCGGCATCAGAGCATCTGCGCTCCGAGATCGCCATCGTCGCCGGCCTCGGCAAGGCGACATTCGCGCCCAACCCCAAGGTCGACTGGGAGTGGCTCGCCGAGGATTACGCCCGCATCCGCGACAAGATCGAAGCGACCCAGCCGGAGACGTTTTACGCTTTCAATCAGCGACTGAACGACCAGGGCGTGTTCCATCTCGATATCGCCGCCCGCGATCGGGTCTGGAACACCGACTCCGGCAAGGCCCACTTCCTGTTCCCCGCCGACCATCTCACCGAAGACGCCTCCGAACCGGGGGAGGCCCATTTCCAGCTGCTGTCGATCCGCGGGCACGATCAGTTCAACACCACCGTCTACTCGTTCGATGACCGCTACCGCGACATCTACGGCACCCGCATGGTGCTGATGATGAATCCTCGCGATATCGAGAAGCACGGTTTCGAGGCCGGCAACAAGGTCACGCTGAAAGCGGTGAGCGACGATGGCATCGAACGTCGGGTCTCGGGCTTCAAGATCATCGCCTACGATCTGCCGGAAAACTGCCTCGGCGCCTACTATCCGGAGGTCAACGACCTGATCCCCGTCGGCAACCGGGACCAGCAGAGCAACACCATCGCCGGCAAGTCGATCCCGGTGACGCTCGAGTTGATGAGCACGGAGGCGTTGGAAGCGGAGACCGGCATGCTCGCCACCGGCTGATAATGCCCCAACCGCCCGACTCGCCTCCCCCCGGTGCTGGCGCCGTCCGCCTCCCGGCGGGCGGCGATGTCCATTAGTCGCAACGCAGGCGCCGCCAGCGCCCGATATCGCCTCGCCATCTGACCTCTAAGCCCTTCAAAGTCAGCCACTTGGGAGGCGCCCATGCTACCCGGCGCTTATTGGTAAGACCATTTACCCATGATTGGCAGCACCACCGTCTGTGGTTATCTTCCGAGTCAATCGCCGTGATTGGCCACCGGAGTGGAACGACCGGTCTGCCGCCGTCCGGCGATGACATCCTGGCGACGAACGAAGCCGATAATAACGACTCTGGGGCTCTCGATATGGATCACACGCTTCTCTCTCTGCTTGCCTTCCTGCCGCTGGTGCTGGCGGGGGTCCTGCTGATTGGATTCCGGATGGCGGCACGGACGGCGATGCCGATCGTGTTCGTCGTCGCGGTGCTGATCGCGCTGCTGGCCTGGGACATGACCGCGACCCGCGTGCTGGCCTCCACGCTGCAGGGGCTGATCATGACCGTCTCGCTGCTGTGGATCATCTTCGGGGCCATCCTGCTGCTCAACACGCTGAAGCACTCGGGCGGCATCATGGCGATCCGCAACGGCTTCTCAGGCATCAGCCCGGACCGCCGCGTGCAGGCGCTGATCGTCGCCTGGCTGTTCGGCTGCTTCATCGAGGGCGCCTCCGGCTTCGGCACGCCCGCCGCCGTGGCCGCGCCGCTGATGGTGGCACTGGGCTTCCCCGCCCTGGCCGCCGTGGTGGTCGGCATGATGCTGCAGTCGACGCCGGTCTCGTTCGGCGCCGTGGGCACGCCGATCGTGGTCGGCGTCACCGGCGGCGTGAACCAGTCCGCGATCGCCGAACAGCTCACCGCCAACGGCTCGACCTGGGAGACCTATTTCCGCCTGATCACCTCCGAGGTGGTCATCACTCACGGCATCATCGGCGTGTTCATGCCGCTGATCCTGGTCGTCGTGATGGTGCGCTTCTTCGGCGAGAATCGCTCCTGGACCGAGGGGCTGTCGATCACACCGTTCGCGCTGTTCGTCGGCGTCTGCTTCGTGGTGCCGTCGATGCTGGTCGGCGTCCTGCTGGGCCCGGAATTCCCGTCGCTGCTGGGCGGCCTCATCGGCCTGGCGATCGTGGTGCCGGCCGCACGCAAGGGCTTCCTGCTGCCCAAGGACACCTGGGACTTCCCGGAGCGCTCGAAGTGGCCTTCCGAGTGGCTCGGCACCATCGAGATCAAGGTCGACGACGTGGCCGGTCGCGCGCCGATGTCGACGCTGCGGGGCTGGCTGCCCTACGTCATCGTCGCCATCCTGCTGGTGATCTCGCGCACCATCCCTTCGGTCAAGGCAGGCCTCTCCTCGATCAGCACCGGCTGGAGCGATATCCTCGGCGAGCAGGGCATCTCCGGTAGCGTCGAATGGCTCTACCTCCCCGGAGGCATCATCCTGATCGCGGTGATCTGCACGATCTTCCTGCATCGCATGCGCGCCCAGCAGGTGACGGCGGCCTTCGCCGAATCCTCCAAGACCATCTTCGGTGCCGGCTTCGTGCTGCTGTTCACCATTCCGATGGTGCGGATCCTGATCAACTCCGGCGTCAACGAGTCCGACCTGGTCTCGATGCCGGTCGCCATGGCGCAGCTGGTGGCCGACGGTGTGGGTCAGATCTATCCGCTGTTCGCCCCGGCGGTCGGCGCCCTGGGCGCCTTCATCGCCGGATCCAACACCGTCTCCAACCTGATGCTGGCGGCATTCCAGTTCAACGTCGCCGAGGTGCTGGGCGTCTCCACCGCGATGATGGTCGCGCTGCAGGCCGTGGGGGCCGCCGCCGGCAACATGATCGCGATCCACAACGTGGTGGCGGCTTCGGCCACCGTCGGTCTGCTCGGCCGCGAGGGCACGACGCTGCGCAAGACGATCCTGCCGACGCTCTACTACTGCCTGTTCGCCGGCATCATCGGGCTGCTGGCCTTCTACGTCTTCGGTCTCACCGACCCGCTCATGGGCGGTTGATCCCATCCTCCCGGCCGCGGCCGGGAGGATTCACATCCTGTTTTGGTCTGACCATTTGCCAACCTATTGGGCTTTTGGCTAATGGTCGCCGTCGACGGCCTTCCACAGAATGACCGCAGCGCAATGTGGAAAGGCCTTCCACAAAGCGGATCTTCACCCACCGCCAGCGGCATCCGCGCCAGCGAGGAAACGCCATGGAACTGCTTTACGACGAGCGCATCGACGGCGAGATCGCCGATGTCGACAAGTCCGGCCTGATGGCGGCGATCCTGGCGGTCGCGCCCAGACTGACCCTGCTCGATCGCGAGGAGGACCTGCGCCCGTTCGAGTGCGACGGGCTGTCGGCCTATCGCGTGCTGCCGATGCTGGTGGCCATGCCGACGACGCTGGCCGAAGTCGAAGCGCTGATGCGGGTCTGCTACGAGCACGCCGTGCCGGTGGTGACGCGAGGTGCCGGCACTGGCCTGTCCGGTGGCGCGCTGCCGCTGGAGAAGGGCGTGCTGCTGGTGATGTCGCGCTTCAACCAGATCCTGAGCGTCGATGCCGATGCCCGCCTCGCCCGGGTCCAGCCAGGCGTGCGCAACCTGGCGATCAGCGAGGCGGCCGCCCCTCACGGCCTCTACTACGCCCCCGATCCCTCCTCGCAGATCGCCTGCTCGATCGGTGGCAACGTCGCCGAGAATGCCGGCGGCGTTCACTGCCTGAAGTACGGCCTCACGGTCCATAACGTGCTGAGCGTGGAGATCATCACCATCGAGGGCGAGCGCATGACCCTCGGCGGCGAGTCGCTGGATACGCCCGGCTACGATCTGCTGGCGCTGTTCATGGGCTCGGAAGGCATGCTCGGGGTGATCACCGAAGTGACGGTGCGCCTGCTGCCCAAGCCGGAAGTGGCCAAGGTGCTGATGGCCTGCTTCGACGACGTCGAGCGGGCCGGCAAGGCGGTGGGCGACATCATCGCCGCCGGCTGCATCCCCGGCGGTCTCGAGATGATGGACAACCTGGCGATTCGCGCCGCCGAGGATTTCGTCCACGCCGGCTATCCGGTCGACGCCCAGGCGATCCTGCTGTGCGAGCTCGACGGCGTGGAGAGCGACGTCCAGGCCGACTGCGAGCGAGTCCGCCAGTTGCTCGAGACGGCGGGCGCCACCCAGATCCAGCTCGCCCGGGACGACGCCGAGCGCCAGCTGTTCTGGGCCGGGCGCAAGGCGGCGTTTCCGGCCGTCGGCCGCATGTCGCCGGACTACTACTGCATCGACGGCACCATACCGCGGCGCGAGCTGCCGCGGGTGCTCAAGGGCATCAACGATCTCTCGGCCCAGTACGGGCTGCGGGTCGCCAACGTCTTTCATGCCGGCGACGGCAACCTCCATCCGCTGATCCTGTTCGATGCCAACCAGCCCGGCGAGCTGGAGTCCACGGAAGCGCTCGGCGGCAAAATTCTCGAACTGTGCGTCGACGCCGGCGGCAGCATCACCGGCGAACACGGCGTCGGCCGCGAGAAGCTCAACCAGATGTGTACCCAGTTCGCCGCCGACGAGATCACCCTGTTCCATGCGGTGAAGTCGGCTTTCGACGAGCGCCGTCTGCTCAACCCCGGCAAGAACATCCCGACACTGGCACGCTGCGCCGAGTTCGGCGCCATGCACGTACATCACGGCGAACTGCCGCACCCCGAACTGCCGCGATTCTGATATCGGAGGCGGCATGAGTCGCAAGGAGATCGCCATGACCCACCTGCAGGATCAGCGGCCGGAATACACGCCGCCGAACGAGTCCGGTCCCGACGCGCTCGCGGGCCGCGACGATAGCGAAGCCTTGTGCGAACAGGTGGCGCGGGCCCAGGCCGAGCGCGCCACGCTGCGCATCGTCGGCGGCAATACCAAGGCGTTCTACGGCCGTCGGGTCGAGACGGCGCAAGCGCTCTCCACCACCGGCCATCACGGCATCGTCCACTACGACCCGGTGGAGCTGGTCGCCACCGTGCGCGCCGGTACGCGGCTGCGGGATCTCGAGCGGGCGCTTGCCGACAACGGCCAGCGCCTCGCCTTCGAGCCGCCGCACTTCGGCGAAGATGCCACCGTCGGCGGCATGGTCGCTGCCGGGCTTTCCGGCCCTCGCCGACCCTGGGTCGGGGCCGTACGTGATTTCGTGTTGGGTGTAAGGGTGATCACTTCCGACGGCAAGCAGTTGCGCTTCGGCGGCGAGGTGATGAAGAACGTCGCCGGCTACGACCTCTCGCGGCTGATGGTCGGCGCCCAGGGCACGCTCGGGGTGCTGACCGAAGTCTCGTTCAAGGTGCTTCCCATTCCCCACGCGCATGCCTGCCTGCGACTCGAACTGCCGCTGGCCGAAGCATTCGAGCGCTTGACGGCCTGGGGCCGCGAGCCGATGCCCATTACCGGCGCCGCCCACGATGGCGAAGCATTGCACCTGCGTCTCGAAGGCGGCGAGGGCTCCGTCTCGGCCACGCGCCAACGCCTTGGCGGTGAACCGGAAGATTCACGCTTCTGGGCGCAGCTTCGCGAGCTGCAGCTGCCCTTCTTCGACGGCGCCTTCGATGACGACGCCCACGTCCTGTGGCGCTTGTCGCTGCCGGCGCTGGCGCGCACGCCGGCACTCGAGGGTGACTGGCTGGTCGACTGGGCCGGAGCCCAGCGCTGGCTGAAAAGTTCCGAGGGACGCGGTTTCGAGGACGAACCGCGGGCCGACGCCCACATTCACGAGGCCGCCATTGCCGCCGGCGGCCATGCCACGCGCTTCACGTCGAGCGCCAACGGAGACTCGCCTTTCACGCCCCTGCCGCCGGTGCTGGCCAAGTACCACCGCCAGCTCAAGCAACGGCTCGATCCGCAGGCGATCTTCAACCCTGGCCGGCTCTACGCCGAGTGGTGAGGAGACCTCTACCCCATGCAGACCCATTTTTCCGAGGCCGCCCGTGCCAAGCCCCACATCCACGAGGCCGATCGCATCCTGCGCACCTGCGTGCACTGCGGCTTCTGCAATGCCACCTGCCCGACCTACCAGTTGCTGGGCGACGAGCGCGACGGCCCGCGCGGGCGCATCTATCTGATCAAGGAGCTGCTGGAGAGCGACGACGGCGATGAACAGGTCACCCAGGAGACGCAGTTGCACCTGGACCGCTGCCTGAGCTGCCGCAGCTGCGAGACCACCTGCCCCTCCGGCGTCGAGTATCACAAGCTGCTGGATATCGGGCGTGCCGAAGTCGACCGTCGGGTCGGCCGCCGGCCCGGCGAGCGCGCCCTGCGACTGGGACTGCGCACCGCGCTGGTCGAGCCCAAGCGGTTCCAGGCGCTGCTCGCCCTGGGGCAGACGTTCCGCCCGCTGGCGCCTCACGATCTGCGCGACAAGATCCCCCCGCGCCAGCGGCCGGGTTCGCGCGGGCGTCAGGCGCGCCCCGACCCGACCCGACACGCCCGCCAGATGCTGATCCTGGAAGGCTGCGTTCAACCCGGCCTGGCGCCCAATACCAACGACGCCACGGCACGAGTGCTCGATCGTCTCGGCATCGGGGTGAGTGCCGCCCCGGAAGCGGGCTGCTGCGGCGCCATCGACTTCCATCTCAATGCCCAGGCCGCCGGACGCCAGCGCATGCGCGCCAATATCGATGCCTGGTGGCCGCTGATCGAGCAACGTGGCGAGAGTTCCTCCGCGCAGGCCGGAGTGGAGGCGATCATCCAGACCGCCAGCGGCTGCGGCGCCTTCGTCAAGGAGTACGGCGAGATGCTGGCCGACGATCCCGAATACGCCGCCAAGGCCAGACGGATCAGCGAGCTGGCCAAGGATCTGGTCGAGATCTTGCGGGAGGAGGATCTGGAGGCGTTGGGCACGAGTGACTCGTCCGCGCGGCTGGCGTTCCACTGCCCGTGCACGCTGCAGCATGCCCAGAAGCTGGGGGGTGCCGTCGAAGGCGTGCTCGCGCGGCTGGGATTCGGTCTCGCACCGGTGCGGGACTCGCACCTCTGCTGCGGCTCCGCCGGCACCTATTCGATCACCCAGCCGACGCTGGCCCGGCAGTTGCGCGACAACAAGATGGACGCCCTGGAGGCCCAGTCGCCGGATACCATCGTCACCGCCAATATCGGCTGCCAGAGCCATCTCAACGGCGCCGGACGAACCCCGGTAAAGCATTGGATCGAAGTCGTCGACGAAGCGCTCATGGCGTAGAACCAACGCTCTCGGCGTCCGACGCCGGCGACTCACTCATGACCGCGCAAGGCCAGCTCGCTGCGGCACCCGGCGAGTTGGCTTTTCGCTTTTTCTCGTAGCTCGTAGCTCGACGCTGCCCTGACCATGGAACTGGAGTCCCCACCATGCAGACCAAAGCCGCACTCGAACTCAACGATGTCAATGCCATCCTCGATGCCGCCCAGACCGAAGCCGAAGCCCAGGGCTGGGCAGTCACCATCGCCGTCGCCGACGATGGCGGCCATCTGCTGGGCCTGCGCCGGATGAACGGTGCCGCCCCCTTCAGCGCCGGCGTCGCCACCGAAAAGGCGCGCAACGCGGCGATCGGCCGCAAGGAGACCCAGGTCTTCGAGGAGATGATCAACAACGGCCGCACCGCCTTCGTGACGGCACCGATGACCGCGCTGCTCTCGGGCGGCGTGCCGGTCATTCACGACGGCCAGGTGATCGGCAGCGTCGGCGTTTCCGGGGTCAAGCCGGAGCAGGACGTGCAGGTCGCGAAAGCCGGCGTCAAGGCTATCGGCTGAAGCCGTCGCCGACGCTTTGTCAGCGCTTCTTGGAGGACGCGCCCCTGGCACGACTGCCGGGGCCGGCCTTGCCTGAACGCTTCCTGTCGCCGGGCTTGGCGCCAGCCTTGCCCCTGGCGCCGGGCTTTCCCGCTTTGGCGCTGGGGTGTGACTTACCTGCCGCGTGACTCTTGCCACCGGGCGACGCTTTGCCGCTCGCGGCTTTTTTACCCTTGGGGTGGGCCTTGGTGGCAGCGGCTTTGGTGGCAGCGGCTCTGCCGCCCGCCTTGACACCGGCCTTCGCCCCGGGCCCTGCCGATGCCCTGCCTCCCTTGGAGGTCGGCTGCCTAGCCTTTCCCGAGCGAGAGCCGGAGTTGGGCTTGGCGCGGCCACTCTTCTCCGGAGCGGCGTCGGAGTTTTCCGTCAGCGCGATGATGGTATCGATCTCTCTCGGAGTCAGGTCCCGCCAGTCACCCAGCGCCAGCCCCTTGAGCGAGACGTTCATGATGCGCGTGCGGATCAGCTGAGTGACTTCGTAGCCGAAATACTCGCACATGCGGCGTATCTGGCGGTTGAGCCCCTGCACCAGCGTGATGGTGAAGACGAACGTCGACTCCCTGCGCACCTGGCAGCGCTTCGTCACCTGGCCGAGGATCGGCACGCCACGCTGCATGCCCTCGACGAATTCGTCGGTGACCGGCTTGTCGACCGTCACCCGATACGCTTTCTCGTGGTGGTTGTTGGCACGCAGGATCTTGTTGACCAGGTCGCCGTCGTTGGTCAGGAAGATCAGCCCCTGGGAATCCTTGTCGAGCCGGCCGATGGGAAAGATCCGCGCCCCGTGCTTGACGAACTCGACGATGTTGTCCTTCTCCCCCGACTCGGTGGTGCTGACGATACCCACCGGCTTGTTGAGCGCGATCAGGACCAGATCCTCCGCTTCCCGGGGCTCGATCTCCTGGCCGTTGACCTTGACCCGATCGCCGGCGACCACCTGGTCGCCGGTGGTGGCACGGCGGCCGTTGATCCACACGTTGCCCTGCTCCACGAAGCGATCGGCTTCACGACGGGAGCACATCCCGCTCTCGCTGATGTACTTGTTGATACGGGTCGATTGTCGTAACGCCATAAAGGGTCGTCCAGCCAGAAGAAAGGTGACTCAGCATCCGGTCGCAACCGCCGGACCTGTGCCGGCCCGCAACGGGCCGGCGCACCCGGACAGTTTGACGCTTCCTCCGTGTGGATAAAACCGGCCGGGGTTCAAAAGCCGCATGGCGGCCATCGCCGGGAAACGCCCGGCTGCGTGACCGGGGGCGGTCAAGCAGGCTTCCCGACCCCTTTTGTTCTGACAGACAGAATCACATAGCTTCTGACGACATTCTTTAGTCGCAATTCGCAGTCCCGAGATTGACCCGGCATCCCGGCGCCCCTAATTTCTACTGTCGCAACATGTTCTACAAAAGAGAATAACGGAGACGCCATGAATTTGTCCTTGAAGCCTTCCGCGCTGTGCCTCGCACTCTCGCTGGCGACGCTGCCGATGCTGGCGCAGGCGGTCGGCCCGAGCGGTAAGATCGACTGCATCGCCCCTGCCAACCCCGGCGGCGGCTGGGACTTCACCTGCCGCAGCGTGGGCCAGGTTCTGAGCGAGACCGGCGCCATCGACGGCAGCGTCCAGACCACCAACATGCCGGGCGCCAGCGGTGGTGTCGCGTTTTCACACGTGGTCACGAAACGGGCCGGACAGAACGACGTCATCGTCTCGGCTTCGACATCGACCACCACCCGTCTGGCCCAGCATCAGTTCCCCGGCCTGAACGCCGACATGGTCAACTGGGCCGGCACCGTCGGCGCGGACTATGGCGTGATCGCCGTGAGCAAGGACTCGCCTTACCAGGACCTCGAGTCGCTGCTGGATGCGATGGAGGAGAAGCCCTCCAGCGTCAGTTTTGCCGGCGGCAGCGCCAGCGGCGGTTGGGATCACCTCAAGGTCCTGATGATGGCCCGCGCCGATGGCATCGAGCCGCTGAACAAGATCAAGTATCTGCCCTTCGACGGTGGCGGCGAGGCGATGACCCAGGTCGTCGGCGGCCATATCGACGCCTTCTCCGGAGACGCCTCTGAGACCCTGGGCTTCGTCGAATCCGGCGACCTTCGGGTGCTCGCCGTGCTCGCCGACGGTCGCCTGCCCGGCGCGCTGAGTGAATTCCCCACCGCCAAGGAGCAGGGCGTGGATGTCGAAGGGATCAACTGGCGCGGCTTCTACCTGCCACCGAAGCTCTCCGACGAGGACGTGGCCTGGTGGGAGGAGACGCTGCACAAGGTCTACGAGAGCCCGGAGTGGAAGGAGGTCATGAGCAAGAACGGCTTGATTCCCTTCGACCGCAGCGGCGAGGCCTTCAAGGCGTACGTGCATCAGCAGATCGCCGATATCGAGGAGATCTCCAAGGAAGTCGGCCTGATCCAGTAAGGCCGGCTCCCCGCTAGGGTGGGGCTTGTCACCTCACCCCCTGGTCGTCGGTGCCGGGCTTGCGGCGCCGACGACATCGGCAGCGTCAGGAAGCGCGCAACGCCCGCGGCCACTGGCGTTCGAGACGCGGCGCATACTGGGCCAGCAAGGGTATATGGCGATCCTTGGCCGCCAGGTTGAAGCGCTCGCTGGGACCCGATAGCGCCAGCGCCCCCATCAGCTCACCCTCGCCGTTGTAGATACCGATCGCCGCCGCCGACAGCCCGGCCTGGCGCTCTCCGCTGGATACGGCAACCTGGCCGCGAGGGATTTCGTAATTGAGCACCCGCCCGGCGGCACCGCGTCCCAGTGGCAGCCTCACGCCCTCCTCCAGATGGTGCCTGACCTCCAGTCGGCCATTCTCGCGCAGCCGGCAGATCCGGTGGTCGCCGTCGCGGACATAGAAGGAAGCGGTCTCCTCGCTGGCATCCCGCAGCGACTCGAGTATCGGCCGTACCAGATTCTCGAGCTGCGGCCCGTCGCCCGCCAGCGGGGCCAGCCGCGAGACCGCCGGGCCGACTCGGTAGATGCCGCGTTCGTCGCGGGTGACATAGCCGAAGTGCTCCAACGAGGCCATCAGCCGCAGGATGGTGCTCTTGTAGAACCCCGAGGCATTGGCGAGTTCGGTCAGAGAGAACTCTCGCCGCTCCTGGGAGAAGGCCTCGAGCAGCGTCAGCGCTCGTTCGACGGCCTCGACACGTCTCTGGGCCATGGGACGCTCCTATCTATCAGTTAATCGAGCTATCAGTTAATCGGACTATCAGTGAATCGGGCATCAGTTGATCGGGACTTGCTATCAGGTCACCGGGACTTGGACTAATGGCGGATGTTGCGACAGACAAAACGGTATTGCAACTCATCCGAGCGAATCATATTCTCTCTGAAAGAAACCGTTTCACCAGGAGGAATGATGTCATCGCCATTGACCGGTTACCGGGTACTCGATCTGACCAACGTGCTGGCCGGGCCGTTCTGCTGTCATCAGTTGGCCCATCTCGGCGCCGAGGTGATCAAGGTCGAGCGGCCCCAGGGCGGTGACCTGGCTCGTCAACTGGGTGCCGACCCCACGCTCAATCAGGAGCTGATGGGGGTCTCGTTCCTCGCCCAGAACGCCGGCAAGCGCTCGGTGACGCTCGATCTCAAGAGACCGGCCGATCGTGAAACCTTCCTCGAACTGGTGGCGACGGCCGACGTGGTGGTGGAGAACTTTCGTCCCGGCGTCATGCGCCGTCTGGGGCTCGGGTTCGAGACACTGCGCGAGGCCAACCCCGAGCTGGTCTACTGCGCGATTTCCGGCTTCGGGCAAGACGGCCCCTTGGCCAACTACCCGGCCTACGACCAGATCATCCAGGGCATGGCAGGAGTGATGAGCATCACCGGCGCGCCCGAGAACGCGCCCTACCGGGTCGGCTATCCGCTGGCCGACACCGTCGGCGGCCTGACCGCGGCGATGGCGATCAATGCCGCCCTGGCCGAGCGCCCGCGCAAGGCGCACTTCGTCGACATCTCGATGCTCGAATCGGTGCTGGCCACCATGGGTTGGGCGGTCTCCAACCTGCTGGTCGCCGACAAGCCGCCCCAGCCCATGGGCAACGACAACGTCACCGCCAGCCCCTCGGGCACCTTCGCCACCGCCGATGGCTTGATCAACATCGCCGCCAACAAGCAGGAGCAGTTCGAGGCGATCTGCCACCTGCTCGAACGCCCGGAATGGCTCACCGACGCCCGCTTCGCCCAGCGCCAGGCGCGCCTGGAGAACCGTCAGGCGTTGAGCGACTGCATCGAGGCGGCGCTGAAACGGGAAACGACCGAGTACTGGTGGCCGCGGCTGGTCGAGGCCGGCGTACCCGCCGGTCCCGTCTACAGCGTCGCCGAAGCCTTGGCGCACCCACAGGTTCGCGATCGCGGGCTGATCGAGCGGTTCGGCAACGACACGATCGGCCGGCCGCTGGAAGTGGTCAGCGGCGGTTACCGTTTCGACGGCGAGGCGCCCCGCGTCGCCTCACCACCGCCCCGCCTCGGCCAGGACAACGACATCCTGCTGCCCACCCGCGCCGCCAACGACGAATAGACAGGAGACATCTCATGACCGATACCCTCACCCCCGAATACCAGGCCCGGCAGTGGTGGAAGACCGACATCATCGACATGCGCCCCGGTGAGATCCGCTATCGCGGTTATCCCATCGAGGAGTTGATCGGCAACGTCGGCTTTACCGACATGGTCTGGCTGATGACTCGCGGTGAGCTGCCCACCCGAGCGCAGTCGGCGCTGCTGGAAACGGCACTGATGAGCGCCGTCGACCACGGCCCGCAGGCGCCGAGCATCGCCATCGCCCGGATGGCCGTGACCTGCGGCAGCAGCCTCAACAACGCCATGGCTTCCGCGGTCAACGTGCTCGATGACGTCCATGGTGGCGCCGGCGAACAGGCCGTCGAGCTGTACCAGTCGATCCTCGAGTACCAGATCGGCGGGCACCCTCTGGAGATCGCGGTCCAGGAAGGCATCGCCACCTGGCAGCGCGAGCGGACCAAGATCATTCCCGGCTTCGGCCACCGCTTCCACTCGGTCGACCCCCGCGGGCCGCGACTGCTGCGGCTGGTGGAGGAAGCCGCCGCTCGCGGCGAGGTGGATGGCAACTTCGTCTCCATCGCCCGCGAGGTCGAACGCCAGCTCATCGCCATGAAGGACAAACCGATTCCGCTCAACATTGACGGCGCCACCGCCGTCATCTACGCCGAGCTGGGCTTTCCCGCCCCGCTGGCCCGCGGCCTGTTCTGCCTGTCGCGCTCGGTGGGCATCCTCGCCCACGCCTGGGAGCAGCAGTGCCAGGGCGGGCGCAACAAGGGCCCGATGCCCAAGGGCTGGCTGTGGCCCTATGGCGGCCCGGCACAACGCCCGGTGCCAAACCGGGGCTGATCTCTCTCGAACGGCGACCGTTCAAGCCTGGTGAAACTCGCGTCCGGCGGTGGTCTCCTTGATCACGCCGATGCGAATCACGAAGTCGCCAAACGGTTCGCCCGCCTCGCGCTCGACGGCGTAGCGCTGGATCAACGGCATCAGCGCCTCGAGGATGGTCGCTTCATCGATGTTCTCGCGGTAGAGCTTGTTGAGGCGTTGGCCGCTGAAGCCGCCGCCGAGATAGAGGTTGTAACGCCCCGGCGCCTTGCCGACGAAGCCGATCTCGGCGAGATAGGGGCGTGCGCAGCCGTTGGGGCAGCCGGTCATGCGTACGATGATCGCATCGTCGGCCAGCCCCGCTTCGTGCATCACGGCTTCCAGTTTGTCGATCAGCGAGGGCAGGTAGCGCTCGCTCTCCGCCATTGCCAGCCCGCAGGTCGGGAATGCCACGCAGGCCATGGCGTTACGCCGTAGCGGAGAGGTTTCCGCGACCAGCCGATGACGGTCCAGCAGCGCGTCGATGGCCTCGCGCCGGGACTCGTCGACCTGGGTGATGATCACGTTCTGGTTGGTGGTGAGCACCAGGTCGCCGTCATGCTGTTCGGCGATCTCGCGCAATCCGGTGCGTAGCTGCGGGCCGTCGGGGAAGTCGGCGATGCGTCCGTTCTGGACGAACAGGCCGTAGTGCCACTGGCCGTCGTCGCCCTGGACCCAGCCCAGCCGATCGCCGTTGTTGTCGAAGTGATAATCGCGCGCCGGCGCCAGCGCTTCGCCGAGGTGCCCTTCGACCTCGGTCTTGAACGCCTCGAGCCCCATCTCCTCGACGGTATATTTCAGTCGTGCCTGCTTGCGGTCGCGGCGATTGCCGTTGTCGCGCTGCACCCGCATGATCGCTTCCGCCACGGCGGGCGCGGCTTCCGGCGAGCAGTATCCGATGGGGTCGGAGAGCCGCGGAAAGGTCGTCGGCTCGCCGTGGGTCATACCCATGCCGCCGCCGATGCAGACGGTGAAGCCCCGCAGTTCGCCCTCCACCACATCGGCAATGAAGCCGACGTCGTGGGCGAACAGGTCGACATCGTTCTCCGGCGGAATCGCCAGCGCCACCTTGAACTTACGCGGCAGGTAATGGCGGGTGTAGAGCGGCTCGTTGGGATCGAGCGCCGGCGAAGCCCCCTCCGCCGTCGCGTCCGCGCGTTCCTCGGCGCCGCCGGCGACGCGCTCCTCACCCAGGAATATCTCGTGATAGGCCCGGGTGCGAGGCAGCAGGCGAGCGCTGATCCGGTGACTCAACTCGTAGACCTGCCGATGAACGGCGGAGCGATGCGGATTGGCAGTGCAGATCACGTTGCGGTTGACGTCGCCACAGGCGGCGATGGTATCCACCATGGCCTGATGGATGGTCTGCAGGTGCGGGCGCAGGTTCTCCTTGAGCACGCCGTGATACTGGAAGGTCTGCCGCGTGGTGATGCGCAGCGTGCCGTTGGCGTAGCGTGAGGCCACGTCGTCGAGCGTCTGCCACTGCGCCGGCGTGACCAGCCCCCCGGGCAGCCGCAACCGCACCATGAAACTGTAGAGCGGTTCGAGTTTCTGGTGTCGGCGCTCGTCGCGCAGGTCGCGGTTGTCCTGCTGGTAGAAGCCGTGAAACTTGGTCAGTTGAGTATCGTTCTCGGCGACGGCGCCGGTGGCGCGATCGGCCAGGCTCTCTTCCAGCGTGCCGCGCAGATAGTCGCTCTCCACCTTGAGCCGCTCGTTGGGATGCAGCTCATCGAGTGGGATGTCACGCAGTTTGGCGATGATGTCCATGTCGACTCCTAATAGATGTCGCGCTGATAACGCTTCTCCTGCTGCAACTGACGCAGATAGTCGTCGGCGCCGGCTTCGCCGTGCCCGCCCTGCTCGCGGATGATGTCGCGCAGTGCCTGGTGCACGTCCGGCGCCATGAACTCGGCATCGCCACAGACGTAGACGTAGGCGCCGGCTTCCAGCCAGGCATAGAGCCTCTCGGCCTGCTCGCGCATCCTGTCCTGAACGTAGACCTTGTCGGCCTGATCGCGAGAGAAAGCGACATCGAGGCGCGTCAGCAGCCCCTGCTGTCGCCACTTGAGCCACTCCGCCTGATAGAGGAAATCGCTGCGGAAGTGCCGATCGCCAAAGAACAGCCAGTTGTCGCCGCCAGCGCCGCGCTCCTCGCGCTCCTGCAGGAAGGCGCGGAACGGCGCGACGCCGGTGCCGGGACCGATCATGATCAGCGGCGCCTCGTCATCGTCGGGCAGCTTGAACTGCTTGTTGCGGTCGATATAGATCGGCACCCGGTCGCCGGGTTCGATCCGGTCGGCCAGATAGCTCGTGGTCACGCCGTTACGAGCCCGGCCGTGGGTTTCGTAGCGCACCACAGCCACGGTGAGATGCACCTCGTCCGCGGCCGCCGCCTGGCTCGAGGCGATGGAGTAGAGACGCGGCGGCAACTTGCGCAGCGCCGCCGAAAACTGGGCGGCATCGATCCCGTCGACCGGGAACTGTTCGATCACGTCGATGATCTGGCGCCCGTGGAGCCAGTCACGCAGTTCATCGCGGGCCTCTTCACCCAGCAGGCGCTGCAGTTCCGGCGCCTGGGACCACTCCGCCCACTGCTTGAGAAACGGGCGCGTCAGCGTGGTCACCTCGAAATCCGCCAGCAGCGCGTCGCGCAGTACCCGGCCCTCGTCCAGCGGGGATTCGGCGTCGAGCTTGAGCATCGCGATCAGTTCGTCCACGTGCGCGGGATCGTTCTGCGGCACCACCCCGACGGCGTCGCCCGGCAGGTACTCCAGCCCGGAATCCTCCAGCGACAGTTCGAGATGCAAGGTCTGCTTGTCGGAGCCGCGCCCATTGAGCGGTTGACGGGTCAACACCTCGGCCATGAACGGATGTTTCTTCGAGTACGACGGCTGGGCGCCTTGCGCCGCGTCGGTCTCGGCGGCCTCAGCCGGAGGCGGCGTGGCGAGGTCGCCGGCCAGCGACTCGAGCACCTCGTCGATCCAGGCCTCGGCACGCTCCTCGTAATCGACATCGCAATCGGCGCGCTCCCTGAGCCGTTCGCCACCCAGTTCGGCCAGGCGCGCGTCGAACTCCTTGCCGGTCTGGCAGAAGTGCTCGTAGCTGGCATCGCCCAGCCCCAGCACGGCAAAGCGAGTCCCCGTCAGTTTCGGCGCCTTGCGCCCCATCATTAATTCGTGAAATTCGAGCGCCGGATCGGGCGGATCGCCGTCGCCCTGGGTACTGACCACGACCAGCAGCCGTTCGACGGCCTTCAGCGTCTTCTTTCCGGCGTCCGCCATGCTGGTGAGGGTTACCTCGAATCCCTTGGCGCGAGCGCGCTCTGCGGCCAGCTCGGCCACCCCCTCGGCATTGCCGGTCTGGCTGCCATAGAGCACGGTCAGCGCCGTGGTGGCGGCCTTCGCTGGCGACGAATCGCCCGTCGGCGACTCACCGGCCGACTGGGCACCGAGCCCCGCCAGATAGCCACTCAACCACTGCCGCTGCGCGTCGTTCAGATCCGCCAGCGCCTGCTGCACGCGCCTGGCCTGGTCGGCGTTCAGCGGGCTGTTGGTATCGGTCAGTGTCATCGGCGCCACGCCTATCCTCTCGTTGACGAAATGACCGGAACCGCCGGCAGAGCGCGCGGACCGGAATCGGATAACCCATTAGTGTTAGGGCAACCGCCGAGAATCAAAAAGGCTAAAACGCACTGTCGTTATTCGATGACGTCATGACGGCTTTTCGTCGGTCGTCGATCCTCGCATACTCGGTTGCCCCCTTTTTCCGGAGACTGCCATGGCTTATCGACTCTTCATCGCCAACAAGAACTACTCATCCTGGTCGATGCGACCCTGGGTGCTGCTGCGGGCCCTGCAGATCCCGTTCGAGGAGGTGCTGACGCCGTTCGAAGGCGCCGGCCAGCAGCAGGCGTTCACGCGCTTCTCGCCCACCGCCAAGGTCCCCTGCCTGCACGACGACGACCAGGTGGTATGGGAGTCACTGGCGATCGCGGAGTACCTGGCCGAGGCCCACCCGAGCGCATGGCCCACCGATCGCGCCGCCCGAGCCTGGGCCCGCTGCGCCAGCGCCGAGATGCATTCCGGCTTTGCCGCCCTGCGCGACGAGTGTTCGATGAACTGCGCGCTGAGCATCGACCTGGGCACGCCGAGCGAGGCGCTGGAGAGGGATCTGAAGCGACTCGATACGCTATGGCAGGAAGGGCTGGAGACTTTCGGCGGCCCATGGCTCGCGGGCGACGCCTTCACCGCCGTGGACGCCATGTTCGCCCCGGTCGCGGTGCGCATCCGCGGTTACGGCATCGAACTCGGGGCGGCGGCCATGGCCTACGCCGAGCGCCTGCTGGCGCATCCGGCGGTGGCCGAATGGGTCGAACAGGGCATCGCCGAACCGTGGGTCGACGAGCCGCACGAAGCCGACTGCGTGCGTGGCCGGCGTGTCATCGCGGATCGGCGCCGACAAGCCTGAAGCCGATCCTTCGAGGGGAGACCCCGTCGGCTCGAGAGCTTTCGGGGTCGGATCGAAATGCCACGACTTCGCGTGCCGACCGGCTGCTGGACCACCCTGTGGTGGTCCAAGCCCGTTGCGGAGATCGAATGCCGAATCAGTACAGTTCGGCCAACGCCTCCTTGGTGAAATCGCTCAACGATCCCTCATCGCGGGCATGGATCTTCCTCACCCACGCCGGATCACTCAGCAACGCGCGACCGACAGCGATCAGATCGAATTCGTCGCGCTCCATCCGGGCCAAGAGCTTGTCCAGGCTGGCCGGGCTCGAGCTCTCGCCGCTGAAGGCGCCCATGAAATCACCGGACAGGCCGACCGAACCGACACTGATGGTGGGCGCCCCCGTGAGTTTCTTGGCCCAGCCGGCAAAATTCAGGCCATCGGGGCCGTCGATTTCCGGATACTCCGGCTCCCAGAACCGTCGCTGCGAGCAGTGCAGGATATCCGCACCGGCTTCCACGAGCGGGGCGAGCCAGTCGGTCATCTCGTCCGGCGTATTGGCCAGGCGTACGTCGAAGTCCTGCTGTTTCCACTGACTCACGCGCAGGATGATCGGCAGATCGGGGCCGACGGCAGCGCGCACGCTCTTGACGACTTCCGCGGCGAAGCGGGAACGCTCCTTGAGGGTAGTGCCGCCGTAGCGATCGCTGCGCCGATTGGTGGCCGCCCAGAAGAACTGATCGATCAGATAGCCGTGGGCGGCGTGAATTTCCACCGTGTCGAAACCGAGCCGCTTGGCGTCGGCCGCGGCGCGGGCATAGGCATCCAGCGTGTCGGCGATAGCCTCTTCACTCATGGCTTCGCCGCGCGGCTGACCGGGCGCGACCAGACCGGACGGGCTTTCGACAGGTATCTCCTGTACCCAGTCCGTGAGAAAACTGGCGACCGAGCCCACGTGCCAGATCTGCGGCCCCATGCGGCCACCCACTTCATGCACGCCATCGATGACGTTCTGCCAACCGGCCAGCGCCTCTTCGCCATGAAAGAACGGGATATTGGGCTCGTTGCGGGCGGCCGGCCGATCGATGGTGGTGCCTTCGGACAGGATCAGGCCAACCTCGTTCTCGGCCCGCCGGCGGTAGTAGGCGGCGACGTTGTCGCCAGGTATGCCCGCCGGCGAGAACGACCGCGTCATCGGCGCCATGACGATACGGTTCTTGAGCGAGAGGGATTTCAGTTGAAAGGGCCGAAACAGCGCATCGACGTTGGATGAGGCCATGGGAATACTCCGAGTGATAAGATGGAAACTGCGGTATATGGTTTATACCTGATACCCATCGGCTACTTTCAACTCACCAGGTATCCTCGAGGAAACCGCCATGCCCAACTCACCATGCCAGACGGCGGCGGCCAATTGCCCCAGCCGCGTGATTCTCGATCAGATCGCCGACAAGTGGTCGGTACTGGTGCTGGCGGCACTCTGCAGCGAGCCGCTGCGCTTCAATGCGCTCAAGCGCCAGTTGGAGGGCATTACCCAGAAGGCGCTGAGCCAAACGCTACGTCGGCTGGAGCGCAATGGCATCGTCGAGCGCCGCGTGATCGCATCGGCTCCGGTAGCCGTGGAATACCGGATCACGCCGCTCGGCCGAACGCTCGAGGCGCCTTTTCACGCGCTGCATCAATGGACGCTGCAACACCACCATGAAATCGAAAAGGCGCGAAGCGTCTACGATGCGCGCCAGCAGGCACTCGATGACGAAGCCGCGTGGGGTTAGTGTGATGTCTCACAAATATCATCCAATAATATCGGCGCCTGGCACCGCCATACCGCGTTGCGCGTCGTTGCCATAGACCCCGATATGACGCCTCCTCGCGCCTTGTCTGGCAACACCATGCATCCGATATTTCTTCGCGTTACTTGCGAGACATCACACTAGCGATCCCTTGACGATCTTACGAGGAGAGCGGTGGGCCTGCGGACCCACGCCACGAGACCAAGGCGATCCCGTCAACCGGGCTGAGGTCGGCGCTTGGCGCGCTGGATGCGCCACATAGTGACGAGGTTGGTACCCAGCGCCAGCAGTTCGGCGATGAAACCACCGATCGAGCCGATGATCAGCGCGTTGGCGAGCCAGCACAGCGCCACACCCGCCAGCAGCACTCGCATGGGCAGGCCGCGCAGCAGAAACATCGCCAGGGTGCCGAAGACGGCGGCGAGCAGCGGGAAGATGTCGTACCAGGAGTGCCAGGTCGCCACGGCGACCGCCACCGTTGCGATCAGCACCAGCCACATGAGCGGCTGACGTCGCGGAAACCGCCGCGCCAGCCAGATCCTGACGACGACCAGGACCGACATGCCGGCGGCAACGGCCTCCCCGAACAGCAGAAAATGCACGGCGAAGGCGACGTTGGCGAAGATGAGATAGAGCAGCAGCCGATCGTCCTGACGGCTGGCGAACGCCGCGATGATGAAGCCGAGGGCGACGAACCCGCCGATTTGGGCGGCGATCCAGGTCGGGCTGTGTGCGTCCATGCGACTCCTAATGTCGGGGCAGGATTGGCGTGACAGCCCTCAAGCCTAGACGGTTCGGACCGTGAGCGATGCATTTGCCGAAATTTCAAAACCGCTAGCGCCATGAGCCCAATTCGGTAAGACCGAGATAGGCCGGTGACCCGAGTCTGGCGAAAGGGTTGGCCGAGGGTTCCCATCTCGCTCCCGGCGACCGCGCTGCGGCTTTCCCATCAGACCCGATTACCCGGGATGGTATACCCGCCATCGACCAGCAGGTTCTGGCCGGTCACGAAGCGAGACGCGTCGGAGCTCAGCCAAATCACGGCTTCAGCGACTTCTTCGGGGCTACCCACCCGGCTCATGGGAGTATGAGCGATAAACGGTTTGCGGCTGGCTTCGTCGGTATTCTGACGATACATATCCGTGTCGATGACGCCTGGATTGACATTGTTGATCCGGATTCCCTGACGGCTGGTCTCCAGCGCCAGGGCCCGTACCATGTTGTCGAGACCCGCCTTGCTGATCGAATAGAGGGTCGACCCCTCGAGCGCACCATGCGCAAGCCACGATGACGTATTCACGATGGCACCCCCGGTCTGCTGTTTGGCCATCTGGGCGATCTCGGCCTGACAACACAACCAGGTACCTCGCAGATTGATGCCGATGGCCTGGTCGAAATCCTCGACCGTCAGTGACTCACTGAGCCCCCACTTTCCCATGATGCCCGCGTTGTTGAAGGCGATATCCAACTGTCCGTATCGCTCGACGACACTGGCAATTAGCGATTCCACATCCGTAGCCAGGGCAATGTCGGCTCGGAACGCCGTGGCATCGCCCCCGGCCGCGCGAATCTCGGCAACGGTCTGTTCGAGCGCTTCAGGCCGTCGGGCCGCGATAGCCACTCGCGCTCCCCGACGGGCGAACTGCATAGCCGTAGCCTTGCCGATCCCGGTGCCACCACCGGTCACGAGTACGACTTTCTGGGCGAAATCCTGCGCTGTAGACATAGCGATCTTCCTCATGATCAGGTCGTGTCGGATGGATCAAGGTTGATCCGTGGGCCTGACGACGATCTCGTTGATCGCCACTCGCCGGGGATTGGTCACGATGAAGGCAGCGGCCTCGGCGATATCTTCCGCATGCAGGCGCTCCACCTCGCCGAACATGCTGGTGAAACCTTCCCACTGTCCGTCTTTCTGCTCGAAGAGTTCGGTCGCGGTCGCGCCGGGTTCGATCACCGAAAAGCGTAGCGATTGCTTGGTGAACTCCTGACGCCAGGCTTCGGTGGCTGCCGTGACGGCAAACTTGGTGGCGTTGTAGATGGCGACCTGGGGAGCAGCGATGCGCCCGGCAACCGAGGAGATATTGACGACATCCGCCACAGCGCGAGGGCTTGATGTCACCGCCTGGAGAAGATGCGGCAGGGCCTGTTTGGTGAGGTACATCAACCCCCGCAGGTTGACGTCCACCATGCGATCCCACTCTTCAAGCGGCGATTCCACGGAGGGGCCATTGAGCATCAGCCCAGCGGCGTTGACCAAGGTGTCCAGACGACCGAAGCGTTCGAGTACCCGATCCACCACACGCTCGGCTTCGTGGTTGTCTGTGATGTCGGCAGCGATCACCAGCGTGGTGCCGCCAGCGGCGGCGATCCTGTTGGCAAGTGATTCGAGCCTATCCTGGCGTCTGGCCACCAGCGCAACGCTGGCTCCCAGGTTAGCCAGTCGAATGGCCGTGGCCTGCCCGATGCCGCTGGATGCGCCGGTGATGAGGGCTACGGTTCCGTTGAGCTTCTCGGCGTTGTTCATGGAGTTTCTCCATTTGAGTCGACAATGGATCCGGAACACCTGATACCGGTGTCTGTGTCCGGATATTTGATTCAAGTGACGATCCAAAGGTAGGGCCCTCGTGGGGGAACCCGTGACGCCAATTCTTCCCATTGATTGCCTAATTCTCTTGATCCCAGGGAAAAGCGGAAATCTAGCCGTTCATCGCTCTAGAATGGAGCATGCTCAAACAGGCAGGAGCGGACAGTGATCATTGAACTCGGTGCAGACGACCAGGCACGGCGAGAGGAAACGGCAGCCATTCGCGATCAGATGGCGAGACAGATCTCCACCTTCGTCGGCAATCAGATGGAGCGTGAAACCCATCTGCCAGGCCTGAATTTTTTCAAGGTAACGACGCCACAGCCACCGACGCCCTATCTGTACGAGCCCAGCCTCGCCATCATCATTCGCGGGAGGAAACGCGTCGTGCTGGGGAACACGACGTATATCTACGATGCCTCACGGTTTCTGCTGACGGCGGTGAATCTGCCCACGATTACCGAAGTCACAGATGCATCGCCCGAGCGGCCCTATCTCTCTTTACTGATGAAGATTGATTTACAGATGGCTCGCCAGTTGATTGCGGATGTCGAGACGCTTGGCCCGAAAGCAGAGATACAGCACAAAGCCATGGCGACCGGTCCCGCAACCGTCGACTTGATGGACGCGACGAGCAGGCTGGTTCGGCTGCTCGACCAGCCACACGACATGCTCCACCTGGGCAGTCTCGTCCAGCGAGAGATTCTTTATCGGGTACTGACTAGCTCTGCCGGCGGGCGTTTTCGCGACACCGTCATGGTGGGAACGCAAAGCCAGCGTGTCGCCAAGGCCGTTACCTGGTTGCGTGATCACTATACGCAGCCGCTGAAAATCGAAGCCCTGGCGGAACTGGCCGAGATGGGCGTATCTACGCTTCACCATCATTTTCGTAAAGTGACTTCGATGAGCCCGCTTCAGTACCAGAAACATCTACGCCTTTATGAGGCGAGAAGGCTGCTGATCGCGGAAAATATCGATGCTGCAACGGCAGGTATCCGGGTTGGCTACGAAAGCATTAGTCAATTCAACCGGGAATACCGACGGATGTTCGGCGCCCCACCGATTCGCGACGTCGCGCCATTGAGGTCCATCTGACTGCCAACTAGGCTCGCCCCTCATAGCGCAGCATGTCGACCACGGCGCGCACCGCCGGACGCATCTGGCGACGCCCCGGGTAGTACAGAAAGCTGCCGGTATGGCGCACGGACCATCGTGGCAGGAGTTCCACCAACCTTCCGCTGGCAAGATGCGCTGCAACCTGCTCACGCAGCAAATAGCCCACACCAATGCCTTGCAGCGTTGCCTCTATCAGAAGGTCCATGTCGTTGGTGATGAAGGTCGGCTTTATCGCGACGTCGAACGTGCGCGATCCGCGCTGGAACTGCCATCGCAACAAGGTGCCGGACGTGCTCATTCGATAGGCGATACAGGCTTGTTGCACCAGATCCTGGGGACGTGCGATGGCAGGTGCTACCTCCAGATACCCAGGCGTGGCGACGACGGCCGTCCGGTAGTCGGGACCGATACGCACGGCCACCATGTCCTGGGCCAACTGCTCTCCATTGCGGATGCCTGCGTCGTAGCCAGCCGACACGATATCGACCACCCCCTCGTTGGTCGTGACTTCCAGGGTGATACCGGGGTGGGTGAGACGTAGCGCTGGCAGCTTCGGAACCACATAGAGCGCCGCCGCGCTGTGGTGGGTATTGATGCGCACGAGTCCACTGGGTCC
Source organism: uncultured Salinicola sp. (assembly GCF_937921195.1). NCBI lineage: Bacteria > Pseudomonadati > Pseudomonadota > Gammaproteobacteria > Oceanospirillales > Halomonadaceae > Salinicola > uncultured Salinicola sp. The sequence continues at coordinate 57,319 of NZ_CALFQK010000143.1, read as the reverse complement.
GGCGTGCTCGTCTGCAAGTTCTTCGAGTCCGTCCCCGATTTCCTGGAGCGCCGGCTGCAGACGCGCGAGGAGACGTTCGCCGGCGGCCGTGGGGGCGACGCTGCGGGTGGTCCTGCTGAGCAGCTTGACGTCGAGCCGCTCTTCCAACTGGCGCATGGCATGACTGAGCGCGGAGCTTGAAATGCCCAGTCTATTGCCCGCCCGGGTAAAGCTCCGCTCCTCGGCGATCATCGCAAACGCCATCAGGTCCGCAAAATCCGAACGCTTCATTGCTGAATCTCACTCATAAACTCATCAAGTAAAAACCACCTTATCAATGAATGGCGACATTTCTATCGTTATCTGAGTACTTGGCAGCACAGAAGAAGCCGCTGCCGGGGCCACATCTCGAATGATCCGATCAGGCGCGAAAATCATGAAACGTTGGGTTCTGAAGAGTGGGAAGACCACCCTAGATGGGCTGGTCATTGAGGATGTCGTGAAGCCGGAGCCGGGCCCTGGTGAAGTCCGTGTGCGAATTCGGGCGGTGTCGTTGAACTACCGGGAACAACTGATCCTGGGCAATGCCGGTGGCAACTGGCGCGTGGACCGCGACTTGATTCCGGTCGCCGATGGCGCCGGGGATATCGATGCGGTGGGAGAAGGCGTGGAGCAGTGGTCCCCAGGTGACAAGGTCATCACGGTCTACCTGCGCGACTTCATCCATTGGCCGCCCCATGCGGATATCGGCCTGGGCTTGGGGTCGCTGGACGAGGATGGCGTGCTGGCCGAGTACGTCGTGTTGTCGGCTGATCGCCTGAGTCGCGCGCCGGGCACGCTCAATGATGTGGAAGCGTCGACCCTGCCTTGCGCTGCGCTGACGGCATGGACGGCGTTGCAGAACGCCTATCCAGTGACATCGGGCCAGAAGGTGCTGTCGTTGGGCACCGGTAGCGTATCGCTGTTCGCGATGGCATTCGCGCAAGCGCTGGGGGCGAAAACCTATCTCACCACCAGCCAGGACGACAAGCGTTCGCGCCTGCTCGAGCTCGGTGCCGAGGCTGTCTTCAACTATCGCCACGACGAAAACTGGGGACAGTCCATCTACGACGCCACCGGCGGCGTGGACAAGGTGGTGAATACCGCCGGCTTCGGATCGATGAATCAGTCCGTTCAGGCGCTGGCCTTTGGCGGCGACATTGGCTTGATTGGCCTGTTCGACTTCGGCGACGTGATCGAGCCCGGCTCGTTCCTCGCCAAGGGCGTCAGCGTTCGCGGCATCCCGGTCGGCTCTCGCGACGGCCTGGAGGAGATGGTCAGCTTCATAGACAAGCATCAGATCAAGCCCGTGATCGACAGGGTGGTCCCGTTCGCCGATGCGAAGCATGCCTACCAGGCCCAGGGCGCCCCGGACCTGTTTGGCAAGGTCGTCATCAAGATCGCCTGATTCAGCAACGGGAGCGATCGATCACACGGCGATTCTTGGCTTTGTCTTCCCAACAGTTCAGCGACTTAGTGGAAGGCCAAGAGAATCAGGCAAAGATCAGGAAGGATCGGAGTGCCACGCGCAGCGCTGACCTCTTTAGATTGAATGAGAGCGGCGTTGCTCCTGCTCGGTGCTCCGCGCTCACCTAAACGCAAAGCGGATCGGCTAATCCCCAGCTTCGAAGGGGGCCGTCCCTATGCAAGAAAGCCCCCCCCCCCCTGCGCCCCCAACAACGAAGGAATTCGTCATGAATATGGAATCCGAAATCGACCGTGTTTTCGCATTACAGCAAGCCCATCAATGGCATCTAAGGGCTTCGACGGCGGAACAACGAAAGGATCGTCTCCGACGTTTCAGGGAAGTCTTGGTCAAATACGAGGATGAAATCCGTGAGGCGCTTGCCTCTGACTTGGGGCGCCCCGCCGAAGAGCCGATGACGTTCGAGCTGGCCGTCACCCTGGAAGATATCGATGAAGCCATCGAGCATCTTGACGAGTGGATGAAGCCCGTACCGGTCCAGACCTCTGCGCCCGGAGGTCAAGCGTACATGATCTATGAACCGCGGGGCGTCGTTCTCGTCTTCGGTTCATGGAATTTCCCGATAAGCCTGCTCCTTACCCCCATGGTGCCGATGATCGCCGCGGGCAACTGCGTCATCGCCAAGCCAAACGAACTTACACCCGCATCGAGCGCCGTGGCAGCCAAAATCATTCGCGAGGCTTTCGACGAGCGCGAGGTCGCAGTGTTCGAAGGCGGTGTCGATATTGCCAACGCGCTGCTGGAACGACCCTTCGATCACATTTTCCTTACCGGGAGCCCAGCGGTTGGCAAGATTGTGATGGCTGCAGCGGCCAAACATTTGGCCTCGGTGACATTGGAGCTCGGTGGCAAATGCCCTGCCATTCTGGACGACAGCGCCAACTTCGACACCGCCGTTTCCGAGATCGGCATGGGGCGCATGACGAATAATGGGCAAACCTGTCTGTGCGTCGATTACGTCGCATTGCCAGAATCACTACGCGATCAGTTCGTCGAGGCGCTCGAAAACCAATGGCGAGACAGCTTTTATGATGGCGAGACGTTCATGGCGGACCGCAATTCCCGCATGGTCAACTCTCGCAACTTCTCACGTGTAAAGGGATATATTGATGACGCCGTTGCACGTGGTGCGAAGGTGGATTTTGGCGGAAACTGCGATGAAGAGAACCTGACGATAGAGCCGACCATACTGCTTGATACGCCACTTGATGCACTTGTCATGCAGGAGGAGATATTTGGTCCCGTTCTTCCAATCGTCACTTATCGCGACATCTCAGAGGTCTACACATTCATTCGTAAAAGCGGCAAGCCACTGGGTATGAATATTTTTTCGGAGCGACGCGACTTCATCGAAGACGTACTCCGCAACACTTCGTCCGGAGGCGTATCAGTCAACGGCTGGGCCAGAAACTGGCCCGAGAGCCATCTGCCGTTTGGTGGAATCAATACCAGCGGAACAGGTCGTTACCACAGCATCCATGGATTCCGCGAGCTTTCTCACGAACGTGCAGTGTTCGAAGTCATCTGATCGTACGGGCCAGCAGGCTTAATCCGGGCGATGATGCTGGCACACCACTTCCACATTGATACCGTCCGGATCCAGCACATACGCCGCGTAGTAGTGCTCGTGGTAGTGCGCTCGGACACCGGGCGAGCCATTGTCGATACCACCGGCCTTCAGTGCGGCCTGATGGAACGCATCGACGATGGCTCGATCCTGCGTCGCAAACGCCAAGTGCGTGCCGGCGCCTGGTACCTCGTTGTCATGGATCCAGAGGCGCGGGTAGCCGTCCTTGCCGAAACCGTGACGCGTGCCCCCGGTTCGGGTGCGCTCGGGTCCGACGGTGATGACCCGGACGATACCCAGCGGCGCGAGGGCCAGTTCGTAGAAGCGACGCGATACCTCGGCGTCGCCCACGGCGAATTCGATGTGGTCGAGAATGCTCATGGTTTTGCGCAGAGGCTCCAGTGGTATGGGTTACCGGCTCGCTGGCTGATCAGACCTGGGACGCGCCACCATCGGCGAACAGTTCGACACCGTTGATATAGCTCGAGGCATCGCTCGCCAGGAACGCCGCCGCCTTGCCGATTTCGTGTGCCTCGCCGATCCGTCCCAGCGTGCTCTTTTCACTGAACGCTTGAATGATCTGCTCCGCGTCATCGGCCAGCATGCTGCGCAGAGATTGCGTATCGACAGGGCCGGGACTGAGGAGATTGATCCGCACGCCGGAACCCTTGATATCCAGAATCCAGCTTCTGACCATGGCACGCAGAGCGGCCTTGGTGGCGCCGTAGACACTCAAGCCCGGGCCGGGGTTCATCGAGGCGGTCGAGCCGATGATGACGATGCTGGAGCCCCTGGGCATCAGGGGCAGCGCGCCCTGGACGGTAAACGTCACCCCTTTCACGTTGGGGTTGAAAATGCGATCGAAGGTCGCTTCGGTGATCGTACCCAGTGGCGTAATTTCTCCCGTCCCGGCATTGGCGATCAGGACGTCGAGACGGCCATGCAGCGACTCGATACGGCTAAAGAGCGAGGCGAGATCGGAGGTGTTCGCCACATCGGCGGCAATGGCGACCGCGTTGTCGCCCAAGCTGGACAAGGCCTCGTCCAGCGCCTCCTGCCGGCGCCCTGTGATGACCACGCGAGCGCCCTGCTCGGCGAACTCCTGCGCAATCGCGAGCCCCAGACCGGATGAGCCACCGGTGACCAACACGACTTTATCTTGGAATGACATGGGAATTTTCCTGTACGAGGAAGGAGACGGAAACGCCACATGTAGTGAACGCTACATGACAAGATGTGTCACGCACTTTATTTAGCGGTCGATATATAGAAGTCCTTGCTCATGCATTGGAGCTTTGATATAGCAGTCGCTACAATGCAACTTTCATCCTGCGAGGTCCCATGAACGCCAAGACCCGGCAACGTCGCCCGGCCTTTGATCGCGAAGCGGGCGTCGCCATCGCCCAGGCGCTTTTTCATGAGCGCGGCTATGACGCGGTCAGCCTTGCGGACCTGACCCAAGCCATGGACATCAAGCCGCCCAGTTTCTATGCCGCCTATGGCAGCAAGGCGGCGCTGTTCGAGCGGGCCATGCTGCGCTATGCGCAGGAAAACGCCCTGCCGCTGGACGAACTTCTGGCGCCAGACCGCCCCCCTGCCGAAGCGCTTCCCGCGCTGCTGCTCGCCGCCGCCGAACAATACGGTCGAGATAGCGTGCTGCGAGGCTGCATGATCACGGAGGGGATGCGGGCAGATGACCCGGCGGCCCGTCGGATGGCCGAGAGTCTTGCCAGCGGCGGCCTCCAGGCGATTCGTGCCTACCTCGATCAGGTCCATCCGCAGGATGCGGAGTCTCTTGCCGACTATGTGTCGGTCACCTTGCGCGGGTTGTCGGCCTCGGCCTGTCACGGCATGCCCTACGAGCGCCTGACGCAAGTCGCCCGGACCGCCGGCCTACTTATCGCGCATGAACTGGAAGCCGACGAGCCCACGACAGCTTCTTGAGCCGTGAAGCCGTTGTGGGTGGTCGTGGGGTGAGTCGTTTCTCTCCCTGCAGTTCTGTGGATCGGTCTCTATCGATCCGTGATGGTCGTCCCTTCGATGGTCTCGGCGAATCCGCCACCGAATAGCCGTGCTGGTGTTTCGAAACCCGTCCGACGTTCCCCTTCGAGCACCCGGCGTGCGGCCTCAACGGCCGCCAGCGGTGTGTAGGTATAGCCATTGACGGTTTCGATCACCGATCGGGCCACCGTGCCGTCGGCTCCCGTCACCTCAGCTAAGGCGCGGGCGCGATGTGCATCGCGTTGTGCCGCGGTCGGGCCATCGGGCAGTTGTGACAGATCGCCCTCAGGGAAAGCCTCGCCACTGACATGCACGAACATGGCGATATTGGGAATGCCGGTGGATTGCCAGCCGGTGACCAGATCGCCGAACGACAGTGGCGCGCACTCGACCGGCCCCTCGCCGAAATCGAACGCTTGCGGCTGCGCATCGGGGGCCGAAACCAGATGGCCGTCGACCCTCGCCATCAGGCCCGCGCCGACGATCTCGCTGACGCTCATGGCGGAGCCCCGCGACATGGAGCCGGGAACCTGAAGCGCGACCCTCAGCGACCGCGGCTCTTGCACGCGCTGCGCAACGTGCACCGCCAGGCAATCGGTCGGCACCACGTCCCAGCCGACGCCGGGCAGCAGCATGACGCAGGCCTCGACCGCTTCGGCGCCCAGCCGTTCCGCCAGCCGATAGACGTTGATCTCGGCGGTGATATCCAGGTAATCGACACCGGCCTCGAGGCACGCCCGCATCAATGGCTCCGCCGTTTGCGCGAAAGGGCCTGCGACGTTCAGCAGCACATCGATACCGGCCAGAGCTTTCGCTGCCCCATCGACGGCTTCAAATACCCGCGACGGAACCCCCAACTGCTCAGCGAGGGCGGTTAGCCTTTGCTGGTTGCGTCCGGCGATCTCGAAATCGAGTCCCAACGCTTTGGCACGCGCTGCCGCCATGCGGCCGGTGTAGCCGGTCGCGCCATAGATCAGGAGTTTTTTCATTGGGCGTGCTGCCAGTTCTTGTAGACGAATTCGAGACTGTAGCCATCGGGATCCAGAACATTGGCGGCGTAGTAGTCGGGGTCGTAATGCAGCCGGGCCCCGGGCGCACCGTTGTCGATGGCATCGTTCTTGACAGCACCGTTCTCGATGGCCGCGGCGTAGGCTGCCTCGACCTCCGCCTTGCTGTTCGCCACGAAACCGACGTGAACGGCTTTTCCTTCGACCGCGCCCTCGCGTAGCCAGAAGAACATCCGGCCGTTGGCGCCGAAACCCTTGAGATCCGGATGGCCCGGCGGGCCGTCTTTGCCGTCGTAATCGAGCCGCGCCGTGATCCCCAGCGGGGCGAGCACGGCCTCGTAGAAGCGAATCGAGCGTTCGATGTCGCTGACGGATAGAAAGAGATGATCAAGCATGGAGTAGCCTCGCGATTCAGACGATGTCGCCAGCGGCTACCGTAACCATTACCCTCATCGCGGGCTCAGCCGTTCCTGCCCGAAACCTGCCCGTTTCTGCTTTTTGCTTGCGCGGACGTGGGCCCAGGATCAGCATATCGCTTCAGAAGCGACCAACCGTTCGCCATAAAACGAAAAACTGCTCGCCATGAACGACCAACTGCTCGAGCTTCGCGCCCTGGCTGCCAACGCCGAGAATCGCCGTACCGAGACGGGCATCCCACGCGTGGCCATGATTCAGGGCGAGATCCCGGAGCATACGCTGGCCGCCGTCTACGAGCCGATGATCAATCTGATCCTGCAGGGCAGCAAGACGATGACCGTCGGCAACCGCACGCTGCGCTACGACCCGGCCACGTACTTCGTCATGTCCATCGAACTGCCGGCAGTGGGCACGGTCCATCCTACGGCTATGGGTGAGCCCTATCTTGCATTGAGCCTGACGCTCGATCCCGCAGTACTCGCGACGTTGCTGACCGACCTGCCCCCGCCCACCGAACGCAACGAAAGCGACGCAGGCTTTTCGGTGGCGGCTACCACGCCAGAATTGATGGATGCATGGCTACGCATGCTGCGATTGATGGACAGATCCGAAGAGATAACAGCCCTCGCGCCGGTGTACGAGCGGGAAATTCTCTACCGCGTTCTGCAAGGGCCTCACGGCTGGATGCTGCGCGACATCGCGGCACCGAATACCGCCATGGCACGCGTCAGTCAGGCCATTCAATGGATCCGTCGGGACTTCGCCGAACCGATCCGAGTGGAGACACTGGCTCGGAAAGCGTCGATGAGCGTGTCCGCTTTCCACCGGCACTTCAAAGCGGTGACGACGCTGAGCCCATTGCAGTATCAAAAGCGGGTTCGCTTGCTCAAGGCACGCATGCTCATGGTGGCCGGTGCCAAAAGCGTCACCAGCGCGGCCTTAGAAGTCGGCTATGAAAGCGCCACCCAGTTCAGCCGTGATTACGCCCGGGTATTCGGGCTGCCGCCGGCCCGGGATACCGTGAGAATTCTGGGAAAGACGAAAGGAAACGGTGTCGCGCTGGAAAGGTAAGGACACACCATACCCTCGTCTTTTTCATTGCCTGCTAAACTTCCTGGCTCGGGCTTCACCGTTTATCTCAAGTTCAGCCAACCGCCCATCAGGAGAACCCCATGTCTCAGAGCGATTCCCAGACGAACATCAAGACCGAATGGATCGAGATCACCGCCGAGGACGGCAAGACCTTCAAGGCGTACCAGGCCCTCCCGCACAAGGGTAAAGGCCCCGGCATCCTGTTGATCCAGGAGATCTTCGGCGTCAACGGCCACATCCGCGGCGTCGCCGAGCAGTATGCGATGGATGGCTATAGCGTGATCGCACCGGACGTGTTCTGGCGCGACGAGCCGGGCGTGGAACTCGGCTACGACGGCGACGACTGGAAAGCGGCGGTGGCCCACAAGCAGGCGCTGGACTACCCGACGGCGATCAGCGATCTGCGCGCCGCGGTCAAGGCGCTGCGCGCAAGCCCCGCCTGCGACGGCCCGGTCGCTTCGATCGGCTACTGCATGGGCGGCGTGCTCTCCTACCTCTGCGGCCTGGATGCCGGCGTCGATGCGTCGATCTGCTACTACGCTGGCGGGGTGACCGAATACCTGCCGCGCGCCGACGAGCTCAAGGTGCCGGCCCAGTTCCACTTCGGCGCCGAGGATGACCATATCCCGCTGGAACACGTCGAACAGACCCGCCAGGCCTTTGCCGGCAACAGGGATATCGAAGTGCATCTGTACGGCGGTGCGGAACACGGATTCAACTGCTGGGCGCGGGCGAGCTACAACCAGCATGCATCCGCACTGGCCCATGGCCGCACGCTGACTTTCCTGGCCAGCCACACCGAGTAGTGCCTCGCCTGTGGAGGGGATAGCGGTTCGGCGCGACTCTCGAACGGTCGGGGCTGATGAGCCAGGGCCGATGAACCAGGGCCGATGAACCAGGGCAGATGAGTCAGGGCCGATGAAAATGCGGCAGCACGTGAGCGGCCAGTTCCTCGATGATGGCTTCGGCTGGCCGCTCCTCGAGACGTAGATTCAGGGCCACGTGGTGTACGCCCATCTCTCTGAGTGCATCGAACACCTCGACGAGGGCATCGCGGCCGGCACGATAGCCCAGGTCGATGGGTGTCGCCGGCGCGCCCAGATCGGGGTCGAGATCGAGACGCATCGCCTCGCCGAACCCGCGGAATTCGCCGGGCACGCTCTGTTCGACGGCGGCACGCCACATCCGGTAGCGATCGAGCTGCTGGGCCGGCTCGCGATGGTAGGTCATCCAGCCGATCGCATGACGGGCGATCCAGTTGACGCTCTGACCGCCCGAGCCGACCGCCAGTAACGGCACGGGCGCCGGTGGCTGCGGCCGCAGCTGGAATTCCGGAGAACCCGCCTCGTGGCGGTCGGGGACGACTCGCTGCGGCGAGCCCAGCGCTTTCGCCACGACTTGCCAGTGATCCGCGAACAGCCGGCGCCGCTCGGCGACGTTCTCGCCGAAGGCGGCAAACTCTGGCGGCCGGTCGCCGGACCCCAGTCCCAGGATGAAGCGACCTTCCGAGAGCGTGGCAACCGATGCGGCCGCCTTGGCGATATGCAGGGGATGCCGCAGCGTGAGCACGATGGCGCCACTGATCAGTGCGGCCCGGCTCGTTTCCACCGCCAGCGCACCCAGCCAGCTCCACGGATCCAGGTGACCAACCGGATCGGGATAGTCGCGACTGTTGAGCGGCACGTCTCGAATCCACAGCGCGCGAAATCCGGCGTCATCGGCGAGCCTGGCCAGGCGCCGCTGTTCGACGACGTCGACCGTCGCCTGGCCGCTCGGCATCAGCGGCAGCGTCAATCCGATCGACAACCGATCCGGCGCCCACACACGCCGAGCGATCGCCTGTCCGACTCCGCCTGCCGACATGACCCCCTCCTTTCCCATCGATTGATACCTCGAGGAGCATCTCACCGGTGCGCCCCCTGCCCCATGATGCCCGGAAATCGGGCGCAGGACATGATGATAGCGGCGATCCTCGCTTGTCGTTTCCCCGATCTACGACTAGGTTCCGAGGAGGCATGTCAGGATGGCATGCCGCTGGCATGAAAGACTTACCATGAATCAACAGGGATAGACGCCATGGGAATTATTGCGTGGATCATTTTCGGCCTGATCGCCGGAGCCATTGCCAAACTGATCATGCCGGGCAAGGATCCGGGTGGCTTCATCGTCACGATCATCCTCGGGATTCTGGGCGCGGTCGTCGGCGGCTGGATCGGTACCGCTCTCGGTTTCGGTGACGTTTCCGGTTTCAACTTCGGCAGTTTCGTGATCGCCGTGATCGGCGCGATCGTGCTGCTCGGTATCTATCGTATCGTGCGCAAGTGACCGACCTGCGCCTGTGAAACCGAGGTCCGGTCGGTGGCGCTCGTCGCCACCGACCGTCGATTGTCCAGATTCGCCCTCCACAGCTTCTCCCTCAATGACAGCCTACGCTCAGTAAAAGACCTCCCATGCCTACCGATGCTCACTTCTACGAACCCAGCCGTGGCCATGGCCTGCCGCACGATCCGTTCAACGCCATCGTCGGCCCCCGCCCCATCGGCTGGATCTCCTCCCGCAGCGCCGCGGGCCATCTGAATCTCGCCCCGTACAGCTTCTTCAACGGCTTCAACTACACGCCGCCGATCGTCGGCTTCGCCAGCGTCGGCTACAAGGACAGCGTGCGCAATATCGAAGCGACCGGCGAATTCTGCTGGCAGCTGGCCACCCGTGCGTTGGCGGAACCAATGAACGCCAGCTGCGCGGCGGTGGAGCCCGAGGTGGATGAATTCGAACTCGCCGGGCTGACGCCGGCCGATTCGCGCGTGGTGAGCGTCCCGCATGTGAAGGAGGCCCAGGTCGTGTTCGAGTGCCGCCTGACCCAGACGCTGCAGCTACAGTCCGCCGCCGGCGACAAGCTGGAAACCTGGATGGTGCTGGGTGAGGTGGTCGGCGTGCATATCGACCCGACACTCCTCGAAGACGGCGTCTATCAAACCGCCGCCGCCCGGCCGATCCTGCGTGGCGGCGGCCCGGCGGACTATTTCGAGATCAGCCAGGAACAGAACTTCAAGATGTACCGGCCGAGCTGACGGATGACAGCCACGGGTGACGTGGCGAATCCGGGCGACCTGGTGAATCCTGTTCCAAAGGTGACTCAGGATTGCGTGACAGGTTCGTAGAATCGCCAGGTATTGCGGCCGGCACGCTTGGCCGCATACATCGCGATGTCGGAGAACCGGACCGCCTGCTCGGCATCATCGGTATCCAGCCCCACCATGGCGATACCGATACTGACCCCGATCACGATCTCGATACCGCTCTCCACCTCGAGCGGCTTCCGGAGGCGATGGAGAAAACGCTCCAGCACGACCTCGACATCGCTGCGCTGATTGCACCCTTCCAGCAGCACGACGAACTCGTCGCCCCCCAGCCGGGCGACGTAGTCACGCTGACGCATCAGCCCGGCCAGGATGTCGCCGACATGGCACAGCGCGCGATCGCCGACCGGATGGCCGTAGGTATCGTTGATCTGCTTGAAATGGTCGAAATCCAGCGTGATCAGCGCATGGCAGCGCTCCGGATACAGACGATGGTGACGCGCCATCACCGCCAGGCGATGGTCGAAGCCGCGACGGTTACCCAAGCCGGTCAAGGCGTCGGTCATCGCCATCCTTTCGGCGGCATCCGCGGCTTTCCTGCGCTCGGTAACGTCGTGCGCCACGCCCTGCAGCCGCCCCGTCTCGAGCGGGCTCAGGATCAGGCTGATCCAGCGCTGCCGCTCGCCGCTGTCCAGCGCCACTTCCCACTGTCGCTCGTACCCGCCGGCCTCGTCGTCGACGGCGAAAGCATGCATCTCACCCTCGCCGTCACCCACCAGCGAGGCGAAAGCGACCGGATGGCGCTCCAGGTCGGTGCCGCTCGCCATGTCGAACAGTCGCAGGAAGGCGGGGTTGGCCGAGCGGACGAAGCCGGCGCTGTCTAGCTCGAAGATCCCCGCTTCCACGTTGTCGAAGATCGCCCGATAGCGGCGCTCCTCGACCTCGCGCTCGAGCCGTAGCCGGCGCTCCTCGCCCAGGCTCTGGACCAGGTTGTCGATCATGGCGTTGACGCTGATGACGAGCTGACCGATCTCGTCGTCCTTGTTGCCACGCGGCGCCTGCAACTGCTGGCCGGTCTCCGCCTCCAGCTCGCTCAGCCGATGCGAGAGGCCAGTGATCGGCCGCGTAACGAACTTCACCACTACCAGCACGACACAGAAGCCGATGCCTATCAGCTGCAGCAGCAACGCGCCGCCGATGAAGTTCGAGGCCTGCGCCACGAGCTTGTCGATATAGGCCTGGTCGGGCGCCACCGTGATCCGGCAGACCGACGTTCCCGGCTCGAACGGCGAGGAGACGTCCCGGACGACACTGGCCGCCGGCTCCCCTTCCGGGTCGGCGCGACCGCTGGCGAGGATCGTACCGTCGCTGGAATCGATGCGCACGGCGCTGACGATATTGTTGCTGAGCAGGCCGTCGGTGACCTCCTGCGCCAGCTGCCGATCCCCCAGGAAGCAGCCAATCTGGGCGGTCCGCTCCACCGTCGTCAGCAGTTCCTGCACCCGCGATTGCTGTTCCCGCTGAACGCTCTCCGCCCGCAGGTAGACGGCCAGCGCGAGGAACAGGACGCCCAGCAGCGTGACGATCAGCAGGATGATCGCCGTCGTACGCAGCGCCAGCCGGGTATGCAGCAACAGCAACAGGCGAGACATGCGATCACTCGCTCAACGTCAGCACGACGTGCATGTCGGCGGGTACTTGGCTGCTATCGACGTAGCCCAAGGCGTTCATGTTCTGGATGACCAACTGGTGCACGTCACCGATGGAGACGATCTGCTGCGGCGGCGATGCCTCACCGGAGAACACCAGCCGGGCCCAGTAGGAGTTGATCTCCGCCAGATCCTTGTCGACCAGTGCCCGGTAGAAGCGCGCCTTGAGCGAGGACGAATCCACCGGCAGCGCGACGTTGCCGGTGGGCAGCTTGCGATAGCGCCCCATGAAGATATTGACCACGTCGCTCCGTGTCAGCCGATCGATACCGCTGCCGGCGTTGACCACCACCGCGATGTCGGCGCTGGCGGGAACGGCGGCGACCAGGGTGGCGGAGAGGGTTGAGGCGATGAGAAGCCTTTGGACTCGGTTCATGGACATTCCCCTAGAAAATGAAGTCCAGACCGAGGCTGAAGATCGATCCCCAGCCTCCGTTCCAGTCGCTGTCGATGTCTCGCCACAAGAATCCGGGGCGCTGAACGTGAACGCGATCCAGCTGCGCCTTCAGGGCCATGTTGGCCGTGAAATCATAGCGCGCGCCCACCGAATAGGTCCGCTGCTTGAAGTCGCCCTCGCTGCCCCCCTCCCCGTCCGACGTCGTCTCGACCTGCGAATAGACCAGGTAGGGCGTGACGCGCTCGATGCGATAGCCCGCCGAGACGAACCCCGAGTCCACGGCGCCGTCGGCGCTGGTCTTGCTGCGATTCCACATCGCCTGCAGCTGCACCGGGCCGCGATCGAAGACCGCCCCCACCGAATAGAGCTTGAGACGGTCGAAACCGAACGAACTTCCGAGAACGCCGTTGGCGGTCAGGTCGAACGAAGGATCGAATGCGCGGATCTGATCGAACTGGGCGTCGAGCTGATCCGGGGCGTCGCCGGAAAAGTCGATATTGGACTCGACTTCGGTGTAGCCGAGACGAAAGCGCCACGGCCCCGTCTCGTAGTCGACATGCCCGCCGTAGACCTTGTCGACGTCGAAATGGGCCTCGAGCCCTTTGCCGATGAACACATCCCCATCGGAGCGGCCGGTGTAGAGCTTGAGCAGCACCAGGTCGCTGCCGACCGGCTGCTTGAAAGTGACATCGACGCCATCGATGTAGGTCAGCTGAAGGGTGCCGAAATGATCCACCGGCGGCCGTACCCAGGGATAGGCATAACCGACGTAGCGCGAGTCGGAGAGCTGGTAGACATCCCAGCCCAGTCGGCCGAGGCGCAGCTGCACCCCAGGGTCCGGCCGGTAGCGCAGGAACGCCCAGCTCACTTCCGGGCTGAAATCGCCGCTGTCGTGGTAGCGGCTGATCCCCTGAACCACCGTATCGAGCTGGTCAGTGAAGCGGTAACCCACCTGCGCGCCGAGCAGCGAATCGGTGCGCGCGCTCCAGCCTTTGCCGGCGCCCTTGGGCTGGCTGATATCGCGGGTGAAATCGGCCTCGTCGAGATCATTGTGAATCAGCCCCAGGGTGCCGAAGCCGCTGAACCTCAGTCGGCCATCGTCCGTCAGCGGCCGGGCCTCGGCGGCGACACTCGTCACCGACAGGATCAGCCCCAGGCAGACCGGAAGTAATCGTCTCATGCAGCGTCTCCGGCGGCGCGTTCGACCTGTCGCCGCCGCAAAGGAAAATTAGGGTTGCGGGAGACATTGTCGGCAGGCCGGTATCTTTCTGAAGGGTCGATTCGCCGAGGTACGACGATTCAGATCCCGATACCGCGGGGGCGCGGGGAACTCGGCGTGTTAGACTTTGTCATTAAACGCCCGGTGGTCAGAGCCGGTTGGCGACGCCCTATTTCTTTTTCCGGATGGAGTCAGGCGCTCAATGTCTTTGGAAGAACTGCACCTCAATCTGCGCAACCTCACGCCCGAGGACTACCCGCAGCTCAAGCGACTGATGGATGCCGTCTACGACGACATCGGTGGCGCCTGGTCGAAGCTCACGATCGACAAGTTGATCGGCGAATTCGCCGACGGCCAGATCATCATCGAGGACGACGGCAAGATCGTCGGTGTCGCGCTGACGGTGTTGGTCGACTACGACCGCTTCTCCAACCCCCACAAGTACGACGAGCTGATCGGGCATCGCGAGATCATTCTCAACGATGCCAACGGCGATGCGCTCTACGGGCTCGATGTCTTGATCGACCCAGCCTATCGCGGCTACCGGCTCGGCCGACGCCTCTACGAAGCGCGCAAGGATCTGTGCCGCTCGATGAACCTGCGCGCGATTCTCGCCGGCGGCCGGATCCCCAACTACCACCAGCACGCCGACGAGATGACCCCCGCCGAGTACATCGATCGGGTGGCGCGCAAGGAGTTCTACGACCCGATCCTGTCGTTCCAGCTGGCCAACGATTTCCTGGTCAAGCGCCTGCTGACCAAGTATCTGCCCGAAGACGAGAAGTCGATGGGCTACGCCACCCTGCTCGAGTGGAACAACATCCTCTACGAACCGGCCAGCCGGATCATCGAGACCCGCCGCACCCAGGTTCGCGTGGGCGCGGTGCAGTGGCAGATGCGCGAATTCGACTCGGTGGAGGCGGTGCTCCAGCAGGTGGAGTTCTACGTCGACGCGATCTCCGACTACCAGAGCGATTTCGCGGTCTTCCCGGAGCTGTTCAACACCCCGCTGATGGGGCTGACCGACCAGACCGACCAGGTCGCCGCGATCCAGTTCCTGGCCGGCTTCACCGAGCGCTTCAAGACCGAGATCTCGCGCATGGCGATCTCCTACAACATCAACATCGTGGCCGGCTCGATGGTCGAGCTGGGCGAGGATGGCAAGCTCTACAACGTTGCCTACCTGTGCCACCGCGACGGCGAGATCGACCGCCAGGCCAAGCTGCACATCACCCCGCAGGAGCGGCGCGACTGGGTGGTCGAGGGCGGCGACGAGCTGCAGGTGTTCGAGACCGATGCCGGCCGCGTCGGCATCCTGATCTGCTACGACGTCGAGTTCCCCGAACTGCCGCGGCTGCTGGCCGAGCAGGACATGGACATCCTGATCGTGCCGTTCTGGACCGACACCAAGAACAGCTACCTGCGCGTGCGCCACTGCGCCCAGGCCCGCGCCATCGAGAACGAGTGCTACGTGGTGGTCTGCGGCAGCGTGGGCAACGTGCCCTCGATCGAGAACCTGGACATCCAGTACGCCCAGTCCTCGGTGTTCTCGCCGTCGGACTTCGCCTTCCCCCACGATGCGGTGCTGTCGGAAACCACCCCCAACACCGAAATGGTGATGTTCTCCGATCTCGACCTGACCAAGCTCAAGCTGGTGCGCTCCGAAGGCGCGGTGACCAACCTCAAGGATCGCCGTCTCGACCTGTTCGATCTGCGCCTGCGCGACTGGTCGTGGAAATCCGGGGCGCGCCAGGAAGAGACCTGATCCATGGGCTTGCGGAGTGGTTCGTGGAAAGCCTGGTTGGGCCTGAGCGGCGATGCCCGACAACGCACGCGCCAGCCGTTCGACCCGGAGGCATGGCGGCCGATTCGCCACGGCCTGCCGCTGCTGGCCGATCTCGATGATGCCGATGCCGAGCGTCTCGGCCCGCGCGCCTGGCAACTACTGCAGAGCAAACGCTGGGTCGCCGGTGATGGGGTCGAGGTCGACGATGCCGCCCTGCTCGCCATCGCCGCCCAGGCCAGCCTGCTCACCCTGGGCTGGTCGGACCGCGACGCCAGCGCCGCCTTCGACAACGTCACCGAGATCGTCCTGCTGCCGGACGCCTTTCATCGCCACGTCGAGGAGATGGACGACTTCGGCGTGATGCACGAATACGTCGACGAGCGCGCCGGGGAAACCTCCTGGCGCGGCCCGGTGGTGCTGGCGATCCCCGATGTCGCCGACAGCGGCGACTACACCGGCTACAACGTCATCATTCACGAATTCGCCCACAAGCTCGACCTGGGCAACTCGCAGGATGTCGACGGCTTCCCCCCGCTCGCCGCCAACAGTGATGTCACCGCCCAAGAGTGGCATCGCATCTTCACCGCGGTGTGGGACGACCTGCAGGCCCACCTCGCCCGCGACGAACCCACCCCCATCGACGACTACGCCGCCACCCACCCCGGCGAATGCTTCGCGGTATGCTGCGAACTCTTCTTCACCGCCCCGGATCAACTGATCGAGGTCTACCCCGAGCTTTATGACCTGCTGAAGCGCTACTTCCGACAGGAAACGCTGGCGCGGTTTGAGCGGAGGCAGACGGCTGGGGTCGATCAACCATAGGATCGAACTTCGATTCTTCTTGCCGCGCACCAATCATCATCCCGCCCTGCTGATCTTGACGCTCAAGCCAACCCTGACTAGAGAATTGGTCTCAGAGGCGTTACTCGGAGTAAACATTGGTTTACATTGGTGCAGATACTAAGGAGCCGGTGCGGCGAGAAAACGCGGCTAGGGGATTGGCATAAGAAGGTCAAGGCGGCTTGCGACCCATACCTGCTGAAGCGCACCCGATTTAGTGCGAGGTGGTTTGTGGTGTATCTGAGGCGCGTTGCGACAGAATTCTAAAGAGTCACTACTAGTAGCAAGGAGAATAAGATATGGCTAGATGCACAGCGCCAGTTAATGGTCACCGTACAGCTAGTGGTGCAGCTGCTTGTCCCGCCTGTGGCGGTCGCTATAGCGGCTACCGGTCACATTCATATTCACCGTCATCTTACTCCCCCTACGGAGACGGCGGCAGCGGGGAGCGTTTTAAAAGCAGTGGAAGAGGTGGTTCCGGGCGAACGAGAAAGCCTCGTTGGTCAAAAACCAGTTCATCTGTGATGTACACGCCCGCGGAGATCCGGACGCTTGATCCAATTCGTGAAAGCGTCGAACGGCGAGCTTCTGTGCCTGATCTACGTGACGCCTTCCTTTGCCATGCGTGGGACGACCGCAAAGTAGCTGCTAAAGAGCTATATGATCAGCTTCAGTCTCAAGGCGTTTCTGTATGGTTCAGCGAAAAAGATGTTGTTCTAGGCTCGTCCTTACTTCGTGAAATCGATAAGGGATTGGCTAATTCAAGAGTCGGCATCGTACTCGTTACGCCTGCTTTACTGCGCCGCGTTAAAGCAGAGGGTATTGCAGATAAAGAGCTCTCGGCTCTCTTGGCACGTGATCTGCTCGTGCCTATCGTGCACGACACCACTTATGAAGATCTTCGTGAAGTAAGTCCCCTGCTTGGCTCACGTAGTGGTTTGAGTACTGCTGAAGAGCCAATGGCGGACATCGCAGCGAAGCTCTCTGAACTGGTTGCGCTCTAAGGGTTCGCTGCAATTGTCGCCCAAAACGTTGGCATGTTTCGGACGTCGACTGACTTGGGCGATATATTTCTCCGCGCTGAATGTTAGCTTCTGGCTTAGAGCGGCTATCGAGCGTGAGTTTTTGACGTAGTTAGACCGGAGAGGCTCTACTATTCTGATTATGGTGATCATAGAGCGCTATTGGCTCCAATGTAGGTGAAGTCATGGCCTTTTAACATTCATTCTGCACATCTTGGCCTGAACAGCCGATACGATTTTTATTAATTCTTGGAAGACAGCCGTGACCATCTTGGAATACTTAGATTCTGCTGAAGAAAAGCTAAGAAAATGTCAACTTGAAGCAGTGCGCAGTTTCGTGAGGTATGTCGAAGAAAACAATAATGAGAGAGGTTTCCTGATCAACCTGCCCACAGGCGCTGGGAAAACAGGAGTTATCTCTTTAATATCACATCTATCAGATGCTTTGAAAGTTCTTGTTATATGTCATCGAAAAGCCGTAAAAGATCAGTTATTCCGAGAAGTGTCAAGGAAATTTTTTCGTGGCACGATCAATGACCAAGAATTGGAGCTAAAGAAGACTTATCGGGACTCTAATTTCGATCAAGGCGACGGAATCTATATCACCAGCTTCCAAAAACTGACCATGCTGAGTGATGAAGAATTAAGAAGTGTACAAGGCAACTTTGACCTCATCATTGTGGACGAAGGACACTCCGAGCCTTCTCCTGTTTGGCGAGAAATAATACGTCAGTCCGCGGCAATGAAAGTAGTGGTTACTGCAACGCCTTATCGCAATGATTTGTTCGAGCTGAATGTAAGCACTAACCATTTTTATGTTTTTACATTTAGAGATGCCGTCAAAGATAGGGTCATCATGGATCCCCATTATGAACAAGTTGATGGTGAGGCCGCCCTATTTTCACGCATTCAGGACTATCTAGGAGTGAGCAAAAATGTAAAATGTATCGTGAAGTGCAAGAGCCTTGAGGAAATACAAAAATATCATCGCCTTCTTTCTCAATCATTTATCACAGCAAGTGTGCATGAGCGACTTGAAAACGACGATACACAAAATCAGTTCAAGCGAGTTGGTCCAGCACTTAAAGTCGAAGGGCTGCAGGTGATCGTTCACCAGCATAAACTTGACGAAGGAATTGATATCCCTGAGGCTAAGCTACTGATCCTCACCTATGAATTAGGGAGCGGACGTGAGCTAGTACAAGCAGTAGGTAGGATAATTCGCAGCTATGGAGAAGTCCAGCCATTGGTGATCGACCTAAGCCGTGGCGCGAATAATAGTATGTGGGAAGGGTATCAAAAATTTGATGACTATCTCGCTAATGGTGGCACATCAGAATTTGTTGGCTCGTTAAGCACAAGTTATCTAATTGAGTCATTTCTCGATAACTTTCCTAAGTACAGCTACTTTGATCGCAGCTTCAAAGAGAGGGTTGATCTTAATATTATCGACCCAGAAGACGACATCAAGATACCACATGCATCGGTATGCTTTATCCAGAAGAAAGATGATTTCTCTCTTCCTCTATTAATGGATCGAATATATTGGAAGTTGCACGGTTCTGGCTCACTAGTTAAGACATATGAAGAGGTTCTTGACCTGCGCGTGTTGATTTATGTGGAATTCAATAGCTCGAAATTCTTTACACGCAAGCTTTTCTTTGAACCAAAGCTTCACGTTATTATTGTGAAAGAAGTTGATTCTGCCGTAGCTGTTTTCGATAGTTCCGGCGGACGATATTATAACCAGGAAAATTACCGACTCGGCAATGCGATTCACATTGACAAACTGACTGCTTTAGCTGCAAAAACAGCAATTCATCAGATCAAAGAAACTCACGCCCGCGCCGTCGGCCAAGCTGTACGTCGTCCAGAATCCGTAGCTCTAAAGGGACAGAACCTAGACGGTGGACGGGGTAGTCAGAGCAATTCAAGGTACGCATTGACTATGGTGAAGGTCGATAATATTGGTCTAGACGGAAAAAGAGATAGCAGCTTTTACATTGGTGCTAGGTCGGGACGAGTCGTCGACCAAAAAGAATCCAATTTCACCCTTCAAGATATATCTCAATGGATCGATGCTGTCGGTCAATGTATAAATACTGGAGGACACGCTGGGCGGCTGATCAAGTCCTATGCGCAGCCCATTACGGAAGAACCCGCTTCAGAAATTTTGTCCGTGCTACTAGATTTTACGGATCTTGATAGCCCGGCATACACTGATAATGGTGTAGTTTACCCCGATTTTGTTTATACGGACTACCAGCAAGGGATTTTTTTCGACGCTCAAGGTGATATTATAGAACTTGCGCTGAATTATTCGAATGACAATGGATGTTTTGAGGTTCTTTTAGCTGGAGCTTCCGCAGGAAGATCGGACATCGACTGGATCGTTGAGTACTTAAACTCTGGTCAAAGAATTAAAGTGCTGTACAAAGATGGCATAACGTATCTCGCAGGAGCCTTTTATAAGCTGGCCTTACCCTATGAGCGTGGGATTCCTGTAGAAGACAGTTTTGCAGGTAACGCCCTTTTCCCGCTTGATGCACTTAAAGCTCCGAACCTTAAAGAGAAGGGTCACACCCTAAATAACAATTACCATCGGACCACTAGTGATAGTTTTGATACGGATTCCATTTTTCATCTGATTGACTTATTGAAGGGTTATGGTGATCCAGCAACTTCAGTTGGATCACTTGGGCCGTTTGCAACACATATTCCTGGCTGCGACATCGTTCTTTGCTGTGACATGGGCGTTGAACCAGCTGATTTCATTTTATCCTCTCCGGACAAGTTGTGTTTCGTTCATGTTAAATGTGGAAGCTCCTTAAATCCAGGATCTTCAGCCGGCGCTCTTGCTGAAGTTGGTAGTCAGGCCATAAAAAACATTCACATGCTGGTTTCAGGCCTTAACAAGGTGAAGCCTGGAAATTTTACTACATGGAAGCATTCTTGGCCTGCGGCTGGTGCAGAGTTTCCGCTGGACACTCGTTATAGATTGGCGGAAGGAATTATCAATCATCCTGCACCACCCGACGATTCAATTTCTGAAAAGGTCTGGGATGTTATTTGCAAGCGGAGAGCATCCATGAAATGCAAGAAAGAGATCTGGATTGTTGCCGGGAATTCCTTTTCCGCCAAGCACTTCATCAAGAGTATGGAAACCCCGTCAACATGTTCGGCCACTAGCATTCAAGCATATCAGCTTATTGAGGATTGGTTGAGCACTGCGGATGAGCTTGATGTTGATTTTAAAATTTTCACGTCACATTAAGTTCGCTTATTTTGGTCTGATAAGAACGAAAACCTACTGGCCGATTTGTACCAGTTTCCATCGGCAGCTCTTGGTGGCTTCGGCATGTCAGATAGGCCGGTTGCTGTCCATTACGATCAGCACAAGCGATTTGAAGCTGCCGATGGAACTAGCCGAGACTGGCCGGCAGCGAGTATGTTTGCATAGCAGCCTCCAGGACATAAAGGGAATCTACCGATGGAGCGAACTTTCACCACTTATTACCTGGAAATGACCTCAGCTGAAGCACTGCGAGAAAAGTCGCAGCCGCATGATCTGAATATCATCGAATGCGAGGTGCCTCAGGCAGCATTAAATCGATTTCTTTACGAGCTTGTTGGCACGCCCTGGGAGTGGGGAGACCTGGATGCCTGGAGCGATGCTGATTGGCAGACTCTCGTCGAACAGGACTGCCACCGAACCTGGGTCGCTTATCACCGCGGAGCAATCGCCGGCTATTATGAACTGTATCGCCCTGATGGTTGCAACACCGAAATCCGTTATTTCGGACTGGCACCTCAGTTTCTGGGGTGCGGTTTCGGCGGCGCGCTACTAACTCACGCAATCCAGTCGGCATGGGAGTGGCCTAATACAGAACGGGTGTGGGTGCACACCTGCACATTCGATCATCATGCTGCGCTTGGAAATTATCAGGCGCGCGGGTTTCAAATTTTTAAGCAAGAGGAATTGGAGATAAACCAATGACCGCTTTTGGCCGAAAGCGGACTAATTAGCCATCTCATCTGATCAGACCGCTCAGAAGGCTACCCACTTCCCGATAGGGAAAGCCAGAGCGCCATCGGCCCACCGCTTGGCTATTTTTCCCTATTGGGAAAACCCGGTTATGCTGGTTTTGTGTCGGCTCGTTTTGCCGCGAAAGGCTTGATTTGACACCCATCTGCGCCAGCTTTGAGGCCCCATGCGAAAGATACTGCTCGTCGACAACGGCTCCCTCCGCCCCGCCGCGACGCTCAATCTGCGTCGTCTTGCCGACGCCTTGAGCCAGGCCACGGGCGAGGCGGTCGAGGCCGCATCGCTACTGCACTCGTTCAAGATTCCGCCCGAGCAGCTCGGCGGGCAGAAGGCCGTCTCGGTGGGGCCGCTGGCCGAACGATATGCGGCCGAGGGCGTGACCGAACTGCTGATCCTGCCGTTCTTCTTCGGGCCCAGCCAGGCGCTGACCCGCTACCTGCCGGAGCGTCTGGCCGAGGTGCAGGCCAGCTACCCGCAGCTGTCGGTGAAGGTCGCCCCGCCGCTGGTCGATACGCTGCTGGCGCCGGATCTGCGTCTGGCCCGGCTGCTGGCGGAGAACGTGCGCGAGCGAATGACCGGCCTATCGCGGCCCAAGGTCGTGCTGGTCGACCACGGCAGCCCGATCCCGGAGGTCACGGCGGTGCGCAACTATCTCGCCGGGCAACTGAGTGCGCTGCTGGCCGATGAGGCCGAGTGTGTGACCTTTGCCTCCATGGAGCGCCGCGAGGGCGACGCCTACCGCTTCAACGAGCCACTGCTGGAGACGTTGTTGGCCTCACCGGAGCTGGCCGAAGGTGACGTGATCCTCTCGATGCTGTTTCTTTCGCCGGGCCGACACGCCGGCGAAGGCGGCGATATCGCCGAGATCTGCGCCCAGGCGATGTCTCGCGCCCCTGGCCTGAATGTCGTAACGACCCGGCTGGTGGGCGAGAACGACGCCATCCTGGAACTTCTCGCCACTCGCCTGCAGCAGGCGCTGGCCGGCGGGCCGCTATTGATGGAACTGCCTGCGATCGGCGCCAAGGACGACTGATCCACGCTTCGGTTTGCATCGGCAGTTAGCAGCGTGCGCCTATGCCTTCGCCGCCAGCACGCGCTCGAACTCCTGCCGCCAAGCCTTGGTATATTGCGCCGGATCGGCGGGGAGCCGAAGAAGCGCCGAGCCGGCAGTTCTTTTGCGAGTCATTGGATGGCACCCAATGTAAGCACCCAACTTTTGTCCGTAAGCAGTCCAAGGTCGTCACTGACCCTGATCATTTGACGACTGATCTGATTTAGCTTCTAGCGGCTTTCTGTCGTTGGCGTACCACGTCGGCGGCGTGCCAACGTGGCGCGTGAAGGCAACGCTGAAGGTGCTCGCCGAGCTGTAGCCGACCCGCTCGGCAACATCGGCGATACGACTCCGATCGTTTCTCAACATTCGCTTGGCTAGCGCCATGCGCCAGGCGAGCAGATACGCCATCGGCGCAAGGCCGACCGTCTGTTTGAAGCGCTCGAAGAAAGCCGACCGTGACAACGCCGCCTGCCGCGCCAATTCTGCAACCGTCCATGCGTATGTCGGCTCGGCGTGCATGGCGCGTATCGCGTTCGCCAGGCGATTATCGGCGAGCCCGAGCACCAGGCCGGGCGAGGCCGCTGTTTCTCCGGTGACTCGCAGCGCTTCGATCATCAGTACCTCCAGCAGCCGCGACAGCACCATATCGCGCGCCGGCCGATCGGCGCGCGACTCTTCGCTGACAAGCTTGACCAGCATCGCCAGTCGCTGCTGACCGCGAATATGCACGCGTTGCGGCAACAGCGAGACCAGCAACGCCGCGTCGGGCGATTCGAAGTGACAATGGCCGATCAGCATGCGCACATCGGGCGCCGCGTCCGCCGCGCCAAGCCGGAATACGCCGTCACCGATGGCGACAGGCCAGTTCTCGACATCGAGTGGCGGTGGAGGATGACTGGACGCAACGATGTCCTGCGCCGATGGAGCCAGCAGGAAATCACCGGCAGTGAGATGGATCGGCTCCCCGGCACCGGGGGAGGAGAGGCACTCGCCTTCCAGCACGACGCAATAGAACAAGTCGCCCGGATCGCTGCGGCGCACGCGCCAGGGCCCGCCACCGACGATCAGCTTGGAAAACCGCATGCTGGGCTGTAGCAAGGAAACCACCTCGGCCAGCGGATCGATCATGATCGGACTCTCACCAATGAAATTTGGATTATGGATTGTAGTGAGTGCGGTGAGTGACGCCTATCGTGTGTAGCTCAATGTTCGGATCAAAGGAGTTCCCATGAAGACGGTTCTGATCACGGGTTGTTCGTCCGGTTTCGGCTTGGAGATCGCGCGGTATTTTCTTGAGCGCGACTGGCGCGTCATCGCCACCATGCGCACGCCGCGCGCGGATGTATTACCGACCTCCGATCGTCTACGCGTGCTTGCACTCGACGTGACCGATCCCGCCAGCATAGCCGCGGCCGTCGACGCCGCCGGCCCGATCGACGTGCTGGTCAACAATGCCGGCGTGGGCGCGGCCGCACCGTTCGAGCTCACCGGCCCGGACCTGGCACGTGCGCTGTTCGAGACCAACACCATCGGCACCATGGCGATGACCCAAGCCTTCCTGCCGCAATTTCGTGCTCGGGGCGCCGGCACCATCATCAATGTGACCTCGACCGTCACGCTCAAGGCATTGCCGCTGCTATCGATGTATACGGCCAGCAAGGCCGCGGTGAATGCGTTCTCGGCGTCATTGGCCATTGAGCTTGCACCGTTCGGCATCGGTGTGCGCGTCGTGCTGCCCGGCCGTTCTCCCGAAACGCAGTTCGGTGACAACGCGTACCGTCACGGCCTGGAGAGTGCTGACTACGCGGATCTGATTCAACAGACTATCGCACGGATCACCGACGAATCGGGCCCGGTCACCCATGCCATGGATGTGGCCGAGGCGGTCTGGCGTGCAGCAACCGATCCGGCCGCGCCGATGCACACGCCCGCGGGGGCGGACGCCTTGGAATGGGCGCGGGAAGCCGGCCTCCCAACGGCTCCTACCTCATAGCCGCCAGCACACGCTCGGCCTCCTCCCGCCAAGCCTCGGCCTGCCGTGACGGCTCGGCGGGAAATCGCCCGAGTTCTACCGCGAGATCGAAGAAGCCTTGCGCCGGCAGCCCTTCCCCACGGCGGCTGACGACCATTGCGGCGATAAAGGGCCGTTCTTGCTGGGCATCCTCGCGCATCGTGCTCTCCAGTGCCTGGGCGACGCGCTGGATGGTGCGCGGCGGTCGCAATCCCAACGCCTCAGCGAGTTGCTGGTAGGTCAGCGGCAGAGTCTCGCGAGGCGCTGTCTCGAGAAGATGACGAACCTGCGCGGGGAGGGATTGAGCGTCGGTCATGATTCTTAGGCGTTCGGATCGAAGAGCTTCACTTCGCGAATGTCGATTCGCTCCCACACCCGCCCGGTCATATAGGGCTCGGTCTCGAGCCAGGCGTCGAGATCGGCGCGCTCGTCGAAACGAAAGTGCACGTTGGAGCCGACCATCTTGCCGTCATCATCCAGGATCGCGCCGCCGCTGAGGAATTTCCCTTTTTTGGCTAGCTCCCGTACGCCTGCCAGATGCGCCTCGCGATTGGCCAGCCGGCGCTCGAGCGCGTCGTCGTCGGTGTAGTCGTAAGCCACCACGGCATACTGCTTCATGCGGTGCTCCTGCCGTTCGTTGATCATTGGAGAGAATCGGCATCATGCGTCAGCTTTCTTGACCAAGCAAATTGGCCTCGGTGGTCAACCTTGGCTTTACATTTTCCGAAGGTGTCATCTACCCGAAACATCAATCTGCGCACCTGTTATTCGTCGGCCTGTTGCCACGATAAGTAGTTGTCTCCCCACGTTTTCATGGCATCAAGCACAGGGGAAAGCGTCAACCCAAGCTCCGTGAGTGAGTACTCTACGCGAGGAGGAACTTCCGCAAACACTTCGCGGGAGATGATGCCATGCGCTTCAAGCTCTCGAAGCTGCAACGTCAAAGACCGTTGAGTCACACCACCGATAAGGTTACGAAGCTCCCCAAACCGTTTCGTTCCACTCAATAAATAGTAAATGATAAGCGGCTTCCATTTACCGCCGGCGACGGCAACGGTTGCTTCTACAGTGCATCGATATTCGTGCATATCTCGATTTTTCATTGTCCAAAAAGGGCCCATTAGTATAAATTTTATACCTATGTATAAACAATGTACCTACTTTTCAACGTGCATGAAAGACTCCAGAATCCATTCCCGCAGCGGTAACAGCCTTGTCGCGTGCATTTCTGATATAGGGCGTGGAGAGAATACTGATGAAAGCAGCCTACTATGAGGCCCAGGGCAGCGCCCGGGAGGTATTGGTTGTCGACGAGTTGCCGACTCCAGAACCCGGTCCGGATGAGGTCCGGGTACGCATTCATGTTTCCGGATTGAACCCGACTGATATCAAGGCGAGAACCGGATTCTCAGCGGAAATGCCCTACCCGCGAATCATTCCTCACCAGGATGGCGCAGGCGTTGTTGATGCTGTCGGCGCCAATGTATCACCCGACAGACGTGGCGAGCGGGTTTGGGTTTATGAAGCGCAGTTTGGCCGAGCCATGGGAACGGCGGCAGAATACGTCGTGCTACCGTCGAGTCAGGCAGTTCATTTGCCTGACGCGGTATCGTTCGAAGTGGGTGCCTCGCTTGGCATCCCGGCGTTAACCGCTCACCGCTGCCTGTTTTCCGATGGCACTCTCGAAGGTCGGCGGGTATTGATACATGGCGGTGCCGGAGCGGTCGGAACAGCGGCAACTCTGTTGGCGAAATGGGCTGGCGCATGGGTTTCAACAACGGTGACGAATACCGATCAGGCTGCTGTAGCAAAGGAAAACGGGGCGGATATGGTTCTCGACAGAGCATCGGGAGATGTTGCGAGCCTTGTTCTAGAATCAACCGATGGGCTCGGCGTCGACCATATTGTGGATGTCGCTTTGAAGTCAAACCTTGCCACCAACTTGGCCTGCTTATCTCAAGGCGGAATCATTAGCGCCTATGCCACCGATAGCGCGATGGACGAACTATCCATTCCGTTACTGCAGTCCATGATTCATGGATGCGTCTTCCGCTTCGTCTATATCTACAACGTGCCTGACGAGGCAAAGCAGAAAGCCATCAAGGACATCACCTCTTGTCTATTGGCGGGAAAATATTCTCCAAGAATCGGATTGAATTTTCCTCTGGAAAATATTGTCGCCGCCCATGAGGCACTGGAGTCACACCAAGTCATTGGGAAAGTTCTTGTGTACACGTAAGTCGACAGACCTGAGAGCCCGGCCTCGAGCCAACCCTGTTGATGGAGGGAGGCCACGCCGACTGCCGCCTCACGTCTGTGTCTCATGAAAACCGGCCGCCAGATGGTCGATCAGGGCGCGAACCCGTGCGGGCTGATGGTGGCGATCGGTGTAGACGATCTGCAGGCCGAGTCGTGTCGCCTGGTGATCGGCCAAGAGCCGTACCAGGCGGCCCTCTTTCAGCGGCTCGTCGAGCACGAACATGGGCGCATACACGATACCGAGGCCTTCGATCGCCGCACGAACCAGCAGGGTGATGTCGTCCGAGCGCATGACGGCAGGGCCGTCGATGACGTGCGCACCATTCTTGCCGTCACTTACCATCCAGTCGCCGGGCGAGCGGGCCTCCGTGAACACCAGTCGTGGTAGCTGGCAAATGTGCGAAACATCACGCCGCGCGCCAGGGGCTAGCAAGCCGGGCGCACAGCCGAGGCCCATACGGATACTCCCGAGCGGGCGTGTATGCAAAGCCGAAGCGGGGAGTTCCCCGATACGCACGGCAAGGTCCAGCCGGCCATCGACCAGATCCACGTAACGCTCATCCGTGCGCAGATTCAGCGTGATCCGCGGGTGCGCCCTGCAGAACGCGGCCAGTATCGGCGCCAGCGTCAATGTGCCGAACGCACGCGGCACGCCGAGACGGATCTCCCCGGCAAGCTGGCTGCGGCCCTCGCGTGCCTCGGCGTCCGCCTCCAACAGGGCATCGATGATGCGCTCTGACGCCACCAGGTATTGCTGGCCGGCGTCGGTTAGCGACAACGCGCGGGTGCTGCGATGCATGAGTCGCGTTCCCAACGTCGATTCAAGCGCACTCAGATATTTGCCGGCCATGGCAGGCGAAAGATCCAACGCTCTCCCAGCGGCGGCGATGCTGCCGTGTTCGACCGCCGCGATGAAGACTTCGATTTGTCGGAAACGATCCATCAACCCGATTCCCTCATTTCATGATCGATGGCGTTTCATTTATGCCACATTCCATCGCCTGGCGATCTTATTCAGGATAGCGGCTTCTCGTACATGTTGGGAGTAGAAAGCGATGATGATCGAAACGGATGGCGCCGCTCTTCATGTCTCGGAGCATGGCGCTGCGTACCGCACGCTCGTGTTTCTCCACTACTGGGGCGGTTCCGGCCGCACTTGGACCGACGTGGCCACGACACTTGGCGGGCAGAGTCGTTGCCTGATGCCGGATCTACCGGGTTGGGGGCAGTCCGGTCCTTCGCGGCGCGGGTATCGGATTGCGGACCTGGCCGAGTCGGTTAGCGGGATGATTGACGCGTATCAGCTTTGCGATGTCGTGCTGGTCGGTCATTCCATGGGTGGCAAGATTGCCCAGTATCTCGCGGGCCAGCGGCCGGCCTGGCTGAAGGAACTGGTGCTGGTGGCATCGTCCCCTGCCCTGCCAATGGATATTCCGGAGTCTCAGCGTCTTGCCATGCAATCGGCCTATGACAGCCGCGCGAGTGTCGAAGAGACACTCGATAATGTTCTCACGGAGACGCCGCTCGCCGGGATGATCCGCGAACGCGCCATTGCCGACAGTTTGGCCGGCGATCCGGCTGCCAAGGCCGCCTGGCCTGCAGCCGCCATGCTCGAGGACATCAGCGAGACGACACAATGCATCAATGTGCCGACGCTACTGTTGACCGGTGAGTGCGATCGAGTGGATCCTCCAGCCGTGCTCGCCGACCGACTCGTGCCCTTTCTACCGACCCCGGAAATACAGGAACTGGCAGGTGTCGGCCACTTGTTGCCACTGGAAGCGCCGAAGGAAGTCGCAGGGCATATCCAGCGGTGGCTGGACGAGTTGGACAACAGAGTCCGTAGATGATGGATACTAGGGGCTAGTCATCGAAGCACACATCGACGCCTACCATATAACCCTCTCAAGGCTATCCCCATGATCGATCTCCGCAGCGACACCGTCACCCGCCCCAGCGAGGCGATGCGCCGGGTGATGTTCGAGGCACCGCTGGGCGATGACGTTTGGGGTGACGACCCGAGCGTGGCGCACCTGGAAGCCTATATCGCCGAGCGCACCGGCAAGGCGGCGGCACTGTTCTTCCCCTCCGGCACCCAGAGCAACCTGGTGGCGCTGTTGAGCCACTGCCAGCGCGGCGACGAGTACATCGTCGGCCAGCAGGCGCACACCTATCGCATGGAGGGCGGTGGCGCGGCGGTGCTGGGCGGCATCCAGCCGCAGCCGATCGAGAACGAGGCCGACGGTACCTTGCCGTTGCAGAAGATCGAGGCCGCCGTCAAACCGATCGATCCGCACTTCGCGCGCACGCGCCTGCTGACGCTTGAGAACACCTTCCACGGCCAGGTGCTGGACGCCGGTTATGTCGAAGCGGCCACGATCCTGGCACGGCGCTTCGGCCTGGCGACTCACTTGGACGGGGCGCGAATCGGCAATGCGGCGGCGGCGACCGGTGCCAGCCTGAAAGCGCTGTGCAGCCCGTTCGACACGATCTCGATCTGCTGCTCGAAAGGGTTGGGGGCACCGGCGGGATCGGTGCTGGTCGGGGCTGCGGATTTCATCGAGACGGCCCGGCGCTGGCGCAAGGTGGTCGGCGGCGGCATGCGCCAGGTCGGCATGCTGGCGGCGGCGTGCGAATACGCGCTGGAGCATCAGCTCGCGCCGCTGGTGGAAGACCACGCCAAGGCCGAACGTCTGGCGGCGGGCCTGGCGGAGATCGACGGCATCACGGTGACGGCACAGGCCACCAACATGGTGTTCGTCGAGTTCACCCGCCCGGCGCTCGATCCGGCCCATCTGCACGCCTGGCTGAAAGCGCGCGACATCCTGGTCGGCGCACTCTACGCGCCGCGCTTCGTCACCCACCGCGATGTCTCGATGGCCGATATCGACCGCGTCGTCGACGTCGTTGGCGAGTACTTCGAACGCGGGTGAAGCGATTCGCTCAGTTGAGCTGAGTCGACGAAGAGGAGCTGGGGCGAGTCGGTGTCGACGGCGAGTTCGTGGAAGTGCCAGGAGCATCCTGGGCGCCGCCATCGCCGGCTGGGGCACTGGGGTCGCAGTTCCGCCGTGCGGTGGAGATGGTCGAGCCGCCATCGTTGCCGTGGCAGATCGAGCCGCCACCACTGGGCCGCTGCTCTCGCGTTTCCCGCGGATAGGTCAATCCGGGGCTGACGTGGACGTCCAGGCGCTTGGGCACGTAGTCGGCGCGTCCGTCACGGTCGTTGTCCGGCAGCCTGACGCGGTGGCCGGTCTGGGGGTCGACGACGGAAACGCCATCGGCAACGGCGGGGGCGCTGACCAGCGTCGTGCCGGCCAGCATCAGCGCGAGACAGGTCGCGGTCAGCGTATTTCGGCGCCTGGCGGGCGTGAAGGGCGTTCGCATGGTCCACCTCCGGTAAGAATCTGCTGCGTCAGCATAGTGTAGCGCCCGCCGCGATTCCGGGCGCGGATTCACGGCGGCGATTCACTGGTCTGGGAGAGCCACTCCCACAGCGCCGCCGCCGGCGGGCGCAGCTGCCGACGGCTGGGCCGGACCAGCCAGAAGGCTTCGTCGGTCGGCATGTCGAGATCGAACGGTGCCACCAGATCGCGGCTGGCCTCGAGCAGACGGCGATGCGACAGCGCGATACCGCCGCCGTAGGAAGCCAGCGCCAGCGTGGTCACGTGGGTGTCGCAGATCATCGCCTGGCAACGGTGCTCAAGGCCGGCGAACCCCGCTTCCACCAGCCAGCGCGGCCAGCCGGCGGCGAATCCCGCCGCGTGCAGCAGCGTCTTGCCGGCGAGATCCTCGGGCGTCTCGAGTTCCGCCGCCAGCGCGGCCGAGCAGACCGGCAGCAGCCGCTCCTCCCCCAGGCACTCCGCCGTCACATCGTTCCAGTCGCCATGGCCGTAGCGAATCTCCAGATCCGCTCCTTCGGCGCCGAAATCGTCCGCCCAGATCGCGCTGACCAGGCGCAGGGTGATCTCGGGGTGCATCCGCTGGAAATGGATCAGCCGAGGCGCCAGCCAGGTCTGCTGCATGGCCGGCGTGGCTCTGAGCGTCACCGGCGCGCCGGGGCTGGGACCGAACACCTCGGACGTGCCCTCCGCCAGGCGCGTGAAAGCGCCCTGAACGCTGGGTAACCAGGCTTGTCCCGCCGGCGTCAGCGCCAGACTGCGTGGATAGCGCACGAACAGCGACTGCCCGACGCGATCCTCCAGCAGCCGGATACGCTGACTGATCGCCGACTGGGTGACGCCGAGCTCACGCCCCGCCTCGGTGAAGCTCAGCGTTCGCGCTGCCGCCTCGAACGCCTGCAGCCACAGTACCGGGGGAAGTTCGGACATCTCGTTTCCTGAAAGCGTCTCGCGGAAAGGGTCTGGCTGAAATCGCGCTACCGAAATCAACCATTGGGCTAATAGCCAAAGCCAGCCATTAGCCAAGCTTGGCCTCAGCGGCCAGATTAATCGTTTGTCATGGCCAGAAGCAATCCGCATCCTAGTGAAACGCAATAACACACGTTACTCACGAAGATGGCCGCGACAGCCATCGAGGAAGTGCCCTTTGTCATCCGCTCTTTCGTCATCCGCTCTTTTATCATCCGGAGGCGCCTTCAACGACGCTCTGACTGCTCGTCAGGGCCAGACGCCCATCGATATGGCCGAACTGCGCCGCTATCGCCAGGGCAGTGGCGCACCGGCCGCCACGCTGGAGAGCGTGACGCGCAAGGCGCGCCGCCTGACGCTGAACTGGTCCGACGGCCGCACCGGGCAGTTTCCGATGATGTGGCTGCGTGACCATTGCGCCTGCGACCAGTGCCGCCATCCGCTGACCCGTGAACGCCTCTACAAGCTGCTCGACGATCCCCTGTGGGAGCGCCTCGACGGCGACGACGCGCTGGCCTCGTTCGCGTTCGATGCCAACGCACTGACGCTGGCCTGGCAGGATGGCCACGTATCGCGCTTCGATGCCGGCTGGCTCCACCAGCGCTGCCCCGGACAGGAACTCGCCACGCTGCTGCCGACACCGAAGCCGTGGCCGACGCACTTCACGCCGAGCCGCGTCAGCCATGCCGACTTCGTCGATGGCAGCGACGGCCGCAGCCGCTGGGCCACCGCCCTGCTGCGTGATGGCCTGGTCATACTCGATCAGGGGCCTTGCGAGCTGGAGGAAGTGTCGCGTATCGCCGAGAGCATCGGCCCCATGCGTTCGACCAACTTCGGCGGCCGGTTCGACGTGCGTTCGGTCCCCAATCCGAACAACGCCGCCTATACGGCGATCGGCCTCGAGCTGCACACCGACCTGCCCAACTGGCGCCAACCGCCGGATATCCAGTTGCTCTACTGCCTGGAGAACGACGCCGAGGGTGGCGAGTCCAGCTTTGCCGACGGCTTCGCCGCCGCCGAGACCCTGCGGGCGGGAGATCCCGAAGCCTTCCGGATACTGGCGGAAACGCCCATCGACTTCCGCTTCCAGGACGACGGCCACGATATCGCCGTGCGCGAGCCGGTGATCGATCTGGATGGCGAAGGCCGCCCCCGCGAGATCCGCTTCAACAACTGGATTCGCGACACGCTGAGCCTGCCGTCGGACCGGATCGAGGCGTGGTACGACGCCTATCGTGCACTGTGGCAGATCCTGCGTCGGCCGGAGGGCCGGGTGGAATTGACGCTGGAACCCGGCCAGATGGTCGCCTTCGACAACCGCCGCGTGCTGCACGGTCGCAACGCCTTCGACCCCAACACCGGCAAACGCCATCTCCAGGGCACCTATCTCGATCTGGACATGCTGCAATCGCATCTGCGCGTGCTGTCGAGATGAACCGCACGGCACCGCGTTGATACGAGCCGCCCGACGTCATCACTGCATGACCGGGCGGCTCTTCCGCGTGTATTCCCGGTACACTCTGGCCAGGGAAGACACGCCCATTAGGGAACGACAGGAGACAACAAATGAAACGACCGCAGACGATTTCCGCCCTGACGCTGACCACCGGCTTGATGATGGGTACCGGCGTGGTGCTGGCCGGCACGGGTTCGGCAGTGGCGGCTGACGAACCCATCAACTTCGGCGTGCCGTCCTGGCCCGGGATCACCGTGAAGACCGAGATCGCCCGCCAGTTGCTGGCGCCGCTGGGCTATCAGGGCAAGGCCCAGGAGATCGGTCTGCAGGTGATCTATCAGGGGCTGAATACTGGCGATGTGGACGTCTTCCTGGGGGCCTGGCTGCCGGCCCAGAACCCGATGCTGGAGCCACTGGAAGCCGACGGCAGCATCACCCGCCTGGCCACCAACGTCACCGGCGCACAGATGACGCTGGCAGTGCCGGACTATGTCTACGACAGCGGCGTCACCTCCTTCGCCGACCTCGATGCCCATCGCGACGAGTTCAATGGCGAGATCTACGGGTTCGGTGCCGGCTCCGCTGCCAGCGAAATCCTCAACAAGGCGATTGAGGACGATACCTGGGGCCTCGGCGACTGGACCCTGGTCGATACCAGCACCGTCGGCATGTTGAGCGCCGCCAAGAGCCATATCGCCAACGAGGAGCCCATCGTCTGGGTCGGCTGGACGCCGCACTGGATGAACCTCGAACTGCCGATGCGCTACCTCAGCGATTCGAAGAACCTGTTCGGCGAAGGCAACGGTGCCAGCGACGTGCGCACGCTGATGGCCAGCGACTACGCCGAGGCCAACCCGAATCTGGTGGCCTTCTTCGATCAGTTCTCGTTTTCCGCCGAGGAGCAGAGCTGGATGATCAAGCAGTACGGCCAGGAGGAGAAGCCGATGGAAGAGGTCGCCACGACCTGGATCGAGAACCATCCGGATCGCGTCGAAGCCATGATGAAGGGGGTCACCACGCGCGAAGGCGAGCCGGCCTGGGAAGCGGTGCAGAAAAAATTCTCCTTGTAGATCAAGATATCGGGAGTCACCGCCGGGTCACGGCTTGACGTAGCAAAAAACCGTTACAAATTCGTGGCGATTTTTTTGTCTTCGCCCGGAACTAATGCAGCAAGGCTGACTCTGAGTAGGTGTTCCCTTGAATGATCCCTTACTTGCCCACCATCCCCTGGTGGGCATTTTTTTGTGCTCTGCCATCCCTGACGCGACGTCAGGAATTTCTCCCGGAAATTTCTTGTCCGTGTTCCCGGCATTCAGCGCTCGTCGGTGCTTCCCCGAGATCAAGGCAGTGGCGGCACCCGTCCCGTCATCTCGGTCGTCATGAAATCGACGAACTGCCGAATCCGGGCACTGTCTCTTGCCCGCTCGGCGTAGAGCAGGTGGAAGTCAGCCCGGATCCCCTGCCACTGCGGCAACAACGGCATCAGATCACCGCTGGCCAGATGCTCGTGAACGTCCCACCAGGAGCGCAGCAAGACGCCGTGGCCATCGAGCGCCATTCGCGTCATCGCCTCGGCATCGTTGCTCGCCAGCCGGCCATGAACGCGGATGGCACGACGGGTGCGGGTATCGTCGGCGGCCTCGAACCGCCACAGCGAGTAGTCGGTATCGTTCTCCCGCACGATCAGGCAGCGATGCCGTGCCAGATCCTCCAGCCGCTCGAGCCTGGGCGCGCTCGCCAGATAACCGGGGGTGGCACAGAGTATCCGGCGGTTGGCGAGCAGTCGCCTGGCGATCCAGCGCGACGCCGGCGGCTCACCGACACGAATGTTGATGTCGAACCCCTGCTCGTCGAGTCCGACCGGGAAGCTGGTCAGCTCCAGCAGCAGTTCCAGCTGCGGATGACGCGCGGCGAAACGCGAGATCAGCGGTGCCACATGGCGCCGGCCAAAACCGAAGGTGGCGTTGATTCTCAGCCGCCCCGAGAGCACGGCGCCCTGGTCCCGCAGCGAGTTCTCCAGATCGCCCAGGTCATCGAGGATCATCGCCCCGCGCTTCAGATAGCGCTCCCCCTCCGCTGTCAGCGACAAGCGCCGCGTCGTCCTCGCCGCCAGTGACACGCCGAGACGCCTCTCCAGCTGCTGCAGCCGCTTGCTGACCGCCGAGAGTGACAGCCCCAGTTCCCGGGCCGCGCCGGTCAGGCTGCCTGCCTGGGCGACCCGCTGGAAGAAGGCCAGATCGTCGACCGCGGACATCGAATTCTCCACCTCAGCGCAATAGTCGTTTCGATTCTAACCGGATTATCCCGAATCCGGCAGCGACTACACTGGTGCCAGCGACCCAATGCGCCCAAGAACGAGGCCAGACCGATGTTCGATGGATTTCGCGAGTTCGATATCGAGGTAGAACGGGACATCGCCATCCACGGCGTGATCGGGGGCAAAGGCCCGCCGCTACTGCTGCTTCACGGTCATCCGCAGACCCATGTCATCTGGCATCTTCTCGCCCCTCGGCTCGCCGAGCACTACACCGTGGTCGCCACCGACCTGCGCGGCTATGGCGATTCCGGCAAGCCGGAGGGGGACGCACGGCACCTCAACTACAGCAAGCGCCGGATGGCGCATGACCAGGTTGCGGTCATGCGGGCCCTGGGGTTCGAGCGGTTCTTCCTCTGCGGGCACGATCGCGGCGGACGAGTCGCGCACCGGCTGGCGCTCGACCACCCCGAGCGAGTGAACAAACTGATGGTGCTGGACATCGCGCCGACGCTGGCGATGTACGAGGCCACCGATCTCGTTTTCGCCACGGCCTACTGGCACTGGTTCTTCCTGATTCAACCCAGGCCTCTGCCGGAATCCTGGATCGAAGCCGCGCCCGCCGACTACGTCACCCGGATCGTGGGTGGCCGTCATGCCGGGCTGGGCCCGTTCGATCCGCGAGCGATCGCGGAGTACCAGCGCTGCCTGGCCCTCCCGAGCGCGGCCCATGGCCTGTGTGAAGACTATCGCGCCTCCCGCACCATCGATCTGGAGCACGACCGCGCCGACCGCGATGCCGGCCGGCATCTTCAGGTTCCGCTGGCGGTGTGGTGGGGCGAGCACGGCGTGATCGAGCGCTGCTTCGATGCTCTCGGCGAGTGGCGGGCGGTTTCCCGTCACAGCGTCGAAGGCGGCACCCTGCCCTGCGGCCATTATCTTCCCGAGGAAGCGCCGGATGCGCTCTTCCAGCAACTCACCCACTTCATGAGGTAAGCCAGTCATGGCTCACAAACCCGCTCAAGCCAAGACCCACAAGATCGCCGTCATCGCCGGCGACGGCATCGGCACCGAGGTGGTTCCGGAGGGACTGCGCGCACTGGAAGCGGCCGCCAGGCGCTTCGATATCGGTCTCGAGTTCGAGCATTTCGAGTTCGGCAGCTGCGACTACTATCTCGAGCACGGCAAGATGTTGCCGGACGACTGGTTCGAGACGCTCTCCGGCTTCGATGCCATCTTCTATGGCGCAGTAGGCTGGCCGGACAAGGTGCCGGACCACATCTCGCTGTGGGGTTCGCTGCTGCAGTTCCGGCGCCACTTCGACCAGTATATCAACCTGCGGCCCTGCCGCCTGATGCCCGGCATCAAGAGCCCGCTGGCCGACCGCGAGCCCGGCGACATCGACTTCTACGTGGTGCGGGAAAACACCGAAGGGGAATACTCGAGCATCGGCGGCAAAATCTTCGAGGGCACCGAGCGGGAAACGGTCATGCAGGAGACCGTGATGACGCGCACCGGGGTCGACCGGGTGCTGAAATACGCCTTCGACCTGGCGCAGAGTCGACCGCGCCGGAAACTCACTTCCGCGACCAAGTCCAACGGCATCTCGATCACCATGCCGTACTGGGACGAACGGGTGAAAGCGATGGCCAAGGGTTATCCGGACGTCAGCATCGACCAGTTCCACATCGACATCCTGACCGCCAATTTCGTGCTCCACCCGGACTGGTTCGACGTCGTCGTCGCCAGCAACCTCTTCGGCGACATTCTCTCCGACCTCGGCCCCGCCTGCACCGGCACCATCGGCGTCGCGCCCTCTGCGAACATCAACCCGGAAGGCAAGTTCCCGAGCCTGTTCGAGCCGGTCCACGGCAGCGCCCCGGACATCGCCGGCAAGGGCATCGCCAACCCGATCGGCCAGATCTGGTGTGGCGCGATGATGCTCGAGCATCTGGGCTACAAGGAGGCGGGCGACGCGATGGTCAGTGCGATCGAGCAAGTCCTGGCAGATGACGACAAGTCAGCGCTGACCCCGGACCTGAAAGGTAAGGGAACGACCCAGAGCCTGGGCGAGAAGATCGCCGCAGCGATCGGTTGAAGCGAGACTGGCGACGGCGGGTCGGCCCGTCGTCGCTTTCCAATGATGGCGTCGCCGCGATCGGCCACGGCAAGCCGGCATCAAAGTAGTATTTTACAGAGCGCCTGACTGCTCAAAACGCCGGGGACGCTGCCTTTTTCAAGGAGTTGTCGCGACAATTCATCCTGAATCGAACGATACAGGGGAAGAATCGAGCCTCGCATGCCATCCTCGGCATACCGCTGGTCGATATAGAACGCAGCACGCTCACCGCGAAAATGGATCGGCTGGGATACCTGGGAGAAGCGAATACCGGACCTCGCCAGCAACCTCTGAAAACGATTTTCCATCATTGCAAGAACGTGAAAGCGCTCAATCAAACCCGTAAATGCCGTAGCGCATAGAAAAAGGCTAACTCCGATCATGGGGAAAAAGCGCCTTTCCTGCTGCGAAAAAACGAACTCACCAAAGCCATCCACCTCTGCTTCCTCAACCCTGCTGGACCGAAAATGACTCGGGATCGCCACACGGGATATCTCGCAAAGGCCCTCGGATCGAATCTTGGGATCGAGCTCAATCTTGACGCCGTGTTCACCGCAGTGTTCCTCGATGGGGAGACCATAGCCGGGTCGATTATGGGTATCGGGAAACACGATTCTCATACAGCCCGCGGAGAGCCCCGTCGCCCTGTGCTCTATCAGGCAATGGAGAGACCGGTCATCGAACTCGTCCCGCTCGACCCGGTTCTTCGCGTCAATGGGCTCATATCCAAGTTCTTCACAATAAACCTTGTGTCTGAGAGAAAAGACTCGTAGCCGGTCACTGTCCGACGCAGCAAAAACCACCTTGAAAAGGTCAAAAAAGTCATTCTCCACCCCGTCCCCCTTATACCTTGTAAAATTTGGCATCGGCTACAGAAGAAGGTCTCCCCAAATAAAACCCCTGAACATAGTCGACACCATAACCTAGAAGATAAGGCAACAGCTCAGGCCTATCGACAAACTCCGCCACTGTTTTCTTACCCATACCCTTAGCAATATCCACAATGGCCTTGACTATCAACTGACTCTCTTCGCTCTCGGGAAGCTTTTGAATAAAAGAACCATCTATTTTTATATAATCGGCAGGAAACTGTCCCAGGTAATGAAAGCTACTAAAGCCAACGCCAAAATCATCCAGCGCCACCTTACAGCCCAATGCTCGAACGCTCTCCAATACCCCTCTCGCCGAGGCAAAATCAGTCACGGCGGCAGTCTCGGTAACCTCAATGATTATCCGGGTAGGGTCAACCGCGTAACGCTCGAATTCATGTCTCATGAAGGAGGTCAAGTCACTGTCATGTAAAGACTGCCCGGATAGATTGATAGCCAAATTAGCCGTAGTGTCTCCCAGCGTGGACATCAAGCGAATACCATTCGACAACACCCATCTGTCGATCGCAACGATCTGTCCGCTCTGCTCGGCGATCGGGATAAAAGTACCGGGAGACAAACTCTCACCATTGGCGTCTTTTAACCGGAGAAGAACCTCATAGTGTTGAACGTCGAAATCGACCAGTCGAAAAATCGGCTGAACCATGAGTTCAAAATCGTCATTGAGTAGCGCATTGCGAATCATCTCGACCCAGTACACACGCTGTTTTATCTCTTCCCGTCCCTGCTGTTCAGGTGACAAAAGGTGCCATCGTTGTACGGCATCGTCTTTCGCCAGGTACATCGCGTAATCGGCATTGGCCATCAGCTCGTCGGGAAACGCACCGTTGTCCGGGTAGATCGCGATACCAATGCTGGCGCTGGCCCGATGGATACGGCCCTCGACATGCAATGTCTTCTGTTCCAGACGGTTCACGATTTGCTGAGCCATATCGATAGCACTCTGCTGAGAGGCATGTTCGAGGAGAATGGCGAATTCGTCGCCTCCCAGGCGGGCCACGACGTGGCCCTGGCCCAGTTCCGACAAGTCCGTGGCAACCGACCGTAACAGCTGATCGCCTGACTGATGCCCACTCGTCTCGTTGACTTCCTTGAAGCGGTCCAGGTCCAGGTAGAGAACCGCACCAAAAGAGCTGGGCGTGACAGCGCGAGACAGGGCCTCTTCAAAGAAACGTCGATTGTAAAGTTCGGTCAGTGAATCTCGACTGGCCAGCCAAAGCAGCCTCGTTTCCGCCAGCTTTCGCTCGGTAATATCCACCCCTACGGAGATGAGTTCCTGATAATCACTTCGACCATCCGTATCCAATGGAGTGTGATACCAAACAATAGTTCTAACCTCGCCACCCCCCGAGACTAACTTGCTTTCCTGTTGACCACCACCATCAAAAAATTCATCAATATTAACCAGATCCGCCGCAAACACGTCTTGGAACTTATTATCAGACAGCTGATCACCCGACTGCCCCGTCAGCCACTCGCAAAATCGATTGGTCAAGGTGATATGGCCATTACGATTGTGAATCACGATCAAAACTTGAGCCGTATTGAAAAGACCCGACACGAAGTCTCGTTCTCTTGCCAGCTCCTTCACGCGATCTTCCAGTTCGACTCCGCGAAGGCCGATCTCTCTTTCCATATCCTCCAGCTTGGTTTCCAGCTCGATCGCCGTGCCCTCCAGCACATCGAGCTCATCCAGGAAGAAAGCCTTTGTTGGCGGCATCGAATCCCGCATCACGTCGTACCTTCGCTGTGCCAACAAAGGCAGCTTTCGACTAATCAGCCTCAATCTATCCATTCGATTTTTCAACATGATGAACAGGATGGCTTCCGAAGCCAGCCATCCTAGCAGTGCGATCAGAAGAACCATGCGCGTCGTGCTGGAAATCGAACTTATCTGAGCAGTGACATCCGAAACCAGCAGGAAATATCCGGATCTCCCGCCCGTCTGTTGATTGTCTTTATCAATGGCAATCGCAATGACTTCAAAAGTCTTGTCACCCTCGCGATATCGAGCGACCTTGCCATTGACGTCTGAGAACGCTATTCCTTTGGCAATGGAATTGAATAATGGCCAGCTGGTATCTTCATGTGTCAAGGCAATCAAATTTGCATTCCAGCTTTCCAAAAATCTGTCATTGGCAAAGCTGGTCGGCTCCGAGGTAGTGACTAGCAGCGCAACTTCGCTACCCGAGCTTCTTTGCATATAGCGAGTCACGTCGGCAAGAGAACGGGAAACGATGATGACTCCGGCATCCGTGCCTTCTGCCAATATAGGAACGGCCACATATTGGCGACACTCCCGATAGCAGACAAGCCTTCTCATTGGCTTCTCTTCTTTTATGACTTCTCTCAGCCACTTGGCATCCATCGTTGCTCGACTGGCGTTTTGCCCTTGGCCCAGTGTTATTATCCTTTTAGTATCACTATCGTAGACGCTGACGTCATCAAGCCCTGCATCTAATTGCAGCGTTGGCCACTGGGGTGACAAAGCTGACTCTATGTCCGAAGAATCGCCTTCAAGTAGAGCATGACTCAAGCTGGGGGAGGATGCCAACAAGCTAGCTATTTGCCGCATGGTATCTGCCGAACTTTGTAAAGTCAGTGATACTTCATACCGCTGTCGATCATAGAAAGCTTTTTGAGACTGGCTGAATTGCTGTACCAAGGCGTGATTGCTCACCCATGCAACGAGACTTGCTAATGCCAGCAGCAAAAGACTGGTAAATGCCAATGCCCTCCACTTGAGACTAACCCGAAAAAAGCCCTTCCGATTGCGCATTTAATCAGCCTTAAACTGGCGTCGCTAGAAAAAATAAGAAGCCTGGAATAGCAGCATGTTCCAATATTTATCTTGGTTTTCAGAACCACCACCAGTCACCGGCAACCATCCTGTGCCTTCAACATGATGCAGTTCTGACGACAGAAGGAAACGGGGATAAACTTGCCATTGAAATCCGGTTGTCCAATCCTTTGCATATCGAGAAAACGCAGGCCGATTGGTCTGTTCCGCGAATTTTTCTCCCCGTCTATCTTTACGGTCCACGACGTAGGAATCATACCTCAAAATCCAGTCCCAGGTTGTGCTCAGGCGTCTTGAGTACTGGACATACCAGCTCTCACCGGTAACGTCGTAGTTGTAGGGGTCGGTAAAGCCTTCCGTCTTCAACCCTCTGAGCGCGTACTCGGTCGTAAACGACCATTTTTCCTGATTGTATTGAAAGGAAAAAATCCACGGCTCGAAGAAAAAGTCCCCATCCCCCGGCGCCTCTTCCCTAGAGTCGAATTCGGCTTTTACCCTGGCATTGGTCAGTGCCAGCACGAAGGCACCGCCGCCGTACTCGTATTTCAACTGGCCAATGTAGGAATTTTCTCCGGAAAAATCTCCTAAATCATCACTACCTAACAATGATCCTGCCACTTGGCTATCGAATCTGGGTTTTCCAACGCCGACCTGAAACCTAACCACACTGTTATCCATACGCCGTTCAGCGTATCCCATGACGCCGTCAGAACTCAGCGCCGGCTTTCTAGTACGGTCGAAGTAGATGGACTGTGGCAACAGTATGCCGGGGCGCGTGATCGCTACATCTCTTGCCTGGTTGTACAACCCGAACGGGTTTTTGAATCGCCCAAACTGTACACCCATTGTATTTTCGTTATCGGTTAGAAACTGATAATCCACCACACCATAATCGAGCTCGGGATCATTCAGCTCGCCATCATCTCCGGCTTGCCTGGCAAGCAGCTGCCCCGCCACCAACACGTTGCTTAGCGGTCGAAAAGAGGCATTCAGGCCCAGTTCGGTGTATTCCCAGCTTCCGCCGCCCTCGCTACTGGGTCCGAAGAAATCGTTATGGTCGGTCACGATGAGGGCTTGGCTCATGAAACCGTGCACCTGAAAGGTATCGGGCAGCGGTGCGGCTCTGCTTGCGGGTACCTGGAACAGCAGGCCGACCATGACGAGAATGGCGGCTTTCGAAAAGTCACTTGATAACGATTTATTCAATGTCGAGCACCCGAACCTGACCATTCAGGCTTGTTTTTTTGATGTATCCGACACTGCCGGGCGTGGAGGCGACGTCCTCGATCATTTCGGCTTCGCTGGCGACCTCGTTGGGGGCCTGCCCAGTGCCGGAGAACACGGCACGATCCCAGGCGAGTCGGAGTTGATGCGGATAAACACCCAATACTTTCTTGGAAAAATCCTCGTGAATCGGATTGTCGTCCGGCAGGACGAAGACGTGCACGGCCTGCCCGTCGGGGAAGGTTCTCTGTCGCATCGCGAAAATGGCCCTCAACGTCTCCAGCGGAAGAGAAGCCTGCTGTACCGACTTGTTGGCGATAACGACGGTTGCGGGCTCGTCTCCGAAACTATCGACGGATAACAGAGAGAGCAGCAGCACACAGCCGGTCAACGTCCGCCGCATGCGTCACGACTCCCCGATCCGTCTGCTTGCGCCATGATGAGTGTCAAAGACAAACTCCGACCCGAAATCGATTGCATTTCAGAGACATCTGCGACTTGGTCTTATTCGATTCATCGGCCAGCATGGCAGGTCGGAGTGGCTGATGTTCCCGGAACAACACCGGGAACGGCGGCTATCTCATGGATTAGGCTACCGGCTTTCTCTTTCAGCATCGTTGCTGTCCCCTACCACTACATTATTATGTGCTGCCCCGTGCGCTGCTTGGCCGGGCCAAAAGGCAGCCTTGACTTCGTCCGCCAATTCGCAGAGCGTCCATCACAGCATACTCATATTGGCGTGACTCGCCCAGTGACCAGACCCATCGTGGAGACTCGGGAAACGCTGTCGGGGAGTTACGATTCGCGACGGAGGCGTCAGACGTTTTTTCGTAACCGGCTCAAGTCCATCTGACGAACCTCCGTGATGCCGAGCAGCGCCATGTTCCGAGCGAGCTCGTCTTGCATCAGTTGGATCGCATGGCTGACCCCCGCTTCGCCAGCGTAGGCGGCCGCGTAATTGAAAGGACGACCGAAGAAGACGAAGCGGGCACCCAGCGCCAGCGCTTTCAGCACGTCGGTACCGCGCCGGAAGCCACTATCGATCATGACGGGGAAGTCTCCGACCGCATCGACCACTTCGGGAAGCATTCGTAGCGGCGAGATCGTGCCGTCCAGCTGTCTGCCGCCGTGGTTGGAGACGATGATGGCATCGACACCTTGCGCCTTGGCGCGCCGGGCGTCATCGGGATGCAGGATGCCCTTGACGATCAGGTTCCCCGGCCAGCGCTCCCGTACCAGCGCGAGGTAGTCCCAGTCGAGGTGAGAGCGCCCCGAGAAGTCGCGATTGACGTGACGCGAGATGACCGGAATGCCCCGGGTCGCGTGATTGTTCTCGAAGTGAGGAATCCCGTGATGACGAAGCGTCTTGTAGAACGTCTCGTAGAGCCAGCGTGGCCGGACCAATCCATCCAGGGCCAGGCGAAGGCTGGGGCGAATCGGTGACGAGAAGCCGCTGCGCCGGTTGTTGTCGGGATTGGGGGGGACGGGATAGTCGACGGTAATCACCAGATTGCGGAAACCGGCGCGCCCGATACGGGCGATCAGCGCCTCGATGCCCGGCCGGTCTCCCGGCAGATAGGCCTGGAACCAGTCGCAGCCCTCCACCGCGGCCACCTCTTCCATCGGAATCAGTGACGAGCCGCTCATGATCATCGGCACCTCAGCCTGCGCTGCAGCGCGAGCCAGCGCCATATCCCCCCGATAAGCGGAAAGCGCACTGATCCCCATGGGCGCGATCCCGAACGGCGCCGCATAGCGGCGGCCCAGCAGTTCGGTTTCCAGGGAAACGCGAGAGACATCGATCAGCGCCCGCGGCAGGAAGCAGTAATCGTCGAAGGCCGCGCGGTTGGCGGCCAGGCTCTTGCCATCTTCCGCCGCGTTGGCGACGTATCCATGGAGTGGCCGGGGAAGATGGCGCTTGCCGGCACGCTCGAGATCCAGGAAGTTGCGAATACGGGAAAGGCGGCGCTGTTGACGCGTCACGGATGATCCTTATCACTGAAAAGACGATCGACTCTACGTCACCAAGACTCTAAATCACCAAGGCTCTAAATCACCAATAGTCACCCTGCGACGCCCGGCATCGTGAA
This sequence comes from uncultured Salinicola sp., assembly GCF_937921195.1. NCBI lineage: Bacteria > Pseudomonadati > Pseudomonadota > Gammaproteobacteria > Oceanospirillales > Halomonadaceae > Salinicola > uncultured Salinicola sp. The sequence goes on along the minus strand of NZ_CALFQK010000143.1, from coordinate 13,109 downwards.
ACCGACCCGTTTCAGTGCCGTCAGCAGTTTGTCGCGCTGCCCCTCATCGAGCGAGACCAGCGGTGGCCGCAGGCGATCCCAACCGGCATCGCCGCTGAAATGGGCGGTGGCGGCCTTGAGCGCCGGGATCATCGGCACACTCTCGAAGATATCGCGAATCTCGTTGAGTCCCTGCTGATTCGCATCGGCGTCGTCATCCTGCCAACTGGCGCCCAGCGCCGAGATCGCGCGGGGATTGACGTTGGCGGTGGCACTGATGCAGCCGACGCCACCGGCCCGCAGCGTAGGCAGCAGGAAGCGCTCGCTGCCGGCGTAGACACGAAATCCCTGCTGGCCGAAGGCGTCGATGACGGCCTGGGTGTTGGCCCAGTCGCCGGAGCTGTCCTTGATCCCCGCCACGACCTGGGGATAGCGCTTCAGCAGTCGCTCGATGAGACCCAGGCCGATCGGCACCTGCGCCACCGGTGGAATGTGGTAGAGATAGAGGCGCAGCCGCTCGTCGTTGACCCGCTCGATCACCTCGCAGTAGAACCGGAACAGCCCCTCCTCCGAGACGCCCTTGTAGTAGAACGGCGGCAGCATCAGCACGCCCCCCACGCCCTGGCTCACGGCATGTCGCGTCAGGGTCACGCTGTCGGGTATCGAGCAGCAGCCGGTTCCCGGCATCAGCCGGGTGGTGTCGATCCCCGCCGCGACCAGGTGGTCGAGCAGCTCGAGACGCTCCTGCACCGACAGCGAGTTGGCCTCGGAGTTGGTGCCGAAGATCGCCAGCCCGACATCGTTGGCCATCAGCCAGCGGCAGTGGTCGACGAAGCGCGCCGCATCCGGGGAAAGGTCATCGCGAAACGGCGTGATGACCGGCGAAAGTACGGTACCGCAGGGCGCATTCGACGACATGAGCACGGACCTCTGGCAGGCAGGTAATGGGGAAACAGGTAGTGGAAAAATGGAAAGCGTCGACCCCGATCGTTGGGCTCAGGACCAGGGTTCGACGGCGTAGCGCGACAGCGCCGCCTCGTCGAAGTCGAAGCCCAATCCCGGCGTCTGGGGCAGCTGCAGGCGCCCGTCGCTGAAGGTCAACTGCGTATCGATCAGTCTACGGAAGTTAAGCACTTGATCGTCGGCAAAGAATTCGACGAAAGGCGCATTCGGCGTCGAGCCGACCAGATGCACGTGGAGATCGTGGAACCAGTGCGGGCAGATCTCCACCCCGTAACTGGCCGCCGTGGCCGCGATCCGCCGGAATTCGGTGATCCCGCCACAGACCGCCGCATCGGTCTGCAGGATCATCGCCGCCTCCTTGTCCAGCAGCTCCTTGAAGCGCCAGCGACCGGCCTCGATCTCGCCCGTCGCCACCGGAATCGGCGTACGCTCGGCCAGGCGGCGATGGTTGTCGATGTCGTCCGGGCTGAACGGCTCCTCGATCCAGTAGGGAGAGTAGGGCTCGGCCATCCGCGCGAAGGCCAGGGCCGACGGCAGATCGTGCCAGGCGTTGTTGGCGTCCATCATCAGCAGCACATCGGGGCCGATGGCTTCGCGGACGGCCGCCAGCCGCGCCTCCTCGCCAGCCAGGTTCTCGCGTCCCACCTTCATCTTGACCGCCTTGAAGCCCTTGTCGACGTAGCCGGTCATCTCGTCCGCCAGCCTGGCCGGCGTCTTGCCGTCGAGGTAGTAACCGCCGCTGGCGTAGGCCGCCACGCTCTCTTCGTCGCTGGCACCGAGAAACTGGTAGAGCGGCAGGTTGGCGGCGCGGGCGTTGCGATCCCACAGCGCCACGTCGAGGATGCTTAGCGCCCGCATCACCGAGCCGGCGCGGCCGTGCAGCAAACTCTCCTGATACATCTCCTGCCACAACCCCTCGACGCGATGGGTGTCCTGCCCCATCAGCACCGGCTTGAGCAGATCGCGCACGGCCTGGGTCACCAGGTGGCCGGCGTTGTTGCCGCCGTAGCAGAAGCCGACACCGCTGATACCGTCGTCACCGGTCACCTTGACCAGGGCGTAGTCCCGCTTGAGGACCTGCCGGTTGGAGAAGCTGGTCGGATTGTCCAGCGCGACATTGACCGTTCGCGCCTGTACATCGGTGATTCGGGTCATCGGTCATCTCTCCGGGTGGTTGACATTCCAAGGCATCAATCGGGTTTGAGGCGACGCTTGAACGGCACGCGCAGCCAGCGGAAGAACGGTGTCGCCTGCAGGATCGACAGCAGCGCGAGGATCAGCAGCACGGTGGCGATCGGGCTCTCCAGGAACACGCCGAAGCTGTCGTTGCCGATCAGCATCGACTGCTGGAAGCTGGTCTCCATCACCGGCCCCAGGATCAGGCCGATCACCATCGGCGCCGGCGAGACACCCGCCTTGCTCATCCAGTAGCCGAACAGACCGAAGCCCAGCATCAGCCCGACATCGAACAGGCTGTTGTTGATGGCGAAGGCGCCGATGATGCAGAGCGTCAGAATGGCGCAGGCGATGAAGCCGTCGGGAATCCGGGTCACCGACACGCTCATCTTGGTGAACGCCAGGCCCACCACCAGCAGCGCGATGTTGGCGAGAATCACCGCCCAGATCAGGGTGTAGGTGACATCGCCATAGTCGGTGAGCAGATTGGGGCCGGGCAGAATGCCCTGCACCATCAGCGCGCCGAGCAGGATCGCGGTGGAGGAGCTGCCCGGAATCCCGAGGGCGATGGTGGGTATCAGCGCGCCACCGACGACCGCGTTGTTGGCGGCCTCCGGCGCGGCGACCCCGGCGATCTCGCCCTTGCCGAAGCGGCTCTTGTCCTTGGCGAAGCGCTTGGCCTCGTTGTAGGCGAACCAGCTGGCGGTATCGCCACCGGTCCCCGGTATCAAGCCCACGATGATGCCGATGCCGCTGGAGCGCAGGATATTGGGCATCAGTTGCTTGACGGTGCGCCACCGCGGCATCAGGCGGTCGGTGATGCGGCTCGCCACCTTGCCGCCGCGGTGGGAGTTCTCGATCAGCGTCAGCGCCTGGGGCACCGAGAACAGCCCGATCAATGCCACCGTGAAGTCGATCCCAGCAAACAGATTGATCTGGCCAAACGTCATGCGCGGCGTTCCGGTGGTCAGGTCCATCCCGACGGTGCTGAGCAGCAGCCCCAGTCCACCGGAGAGCAGACCGCTGATCACCGATCCCTGGGCCAGCGAACCGATGATGGTGATGCCCAGCACGGCGATGGCGAACAGCTCGACCGGGCCGAATTCGAGCACCAGCGTGCCCAGCAGCGGGGCCGCCGTCAGCAGCGCGATGCCGCTCATCAGCCCGCCGAAGAAAGAGGCGAACAGCGAGATCCCCAGCGCTTCGCCGGCACGCCCCTGCTGCGACAGCGGAAAACCGTCGAGTACGGTCGCCGCCGCCGATGGCGTGCCCGGCGTGCGTAGCAGGATCGCGGCGATGGAACCGCCGTAGGACGCCCCCACGTAGAGCGAAGCCAGCATGCTCAGCCCGGTGGCCGGATCGAAGCTGAACGTCAGCGGCAGCAGCAGGGCCAGGGCCATCGTCGCCGACAGCCCCGGCATCGCCCCGACGAACAGCCCCAGCAGCGTACCGCCGAGGATGCAGGCAATGTTGTTGACGCTGAGCACGTTGGCCAGCCCGATCATCACCAGAGAGGAATCCATGCGCGTCTACACTCCTGTGCTCGAATCGAGCGTCGTGGCCACCCGTTCCGACGGGCCCTAGAGGAAGCTCGGCAACAGCGGAATCGGCAGGCCCAGGAACTGCACGAACACCAGACAGACCATGGCGATCAATACCGCTCCGGCGATCAGCGCGAAGGTCCACTTCACGGTGCCCAGAATCGCCAGCGCCAGGGCCATGAACAGCGCCGTGGCCAGCACGTAGCCCAGCGTCGTCATCACTGCGACATACCCCACCGCCAGCAGGAAGATGGCGGCGACCGCCGTCCAGCGCCGAGGCGCCGCTTGCGATGTCGCGTCCGAAGCCGGGTCGGATGCCTCGGTGGCGGTATCGCGAGTGGCCGGCGCACGACGCCCGAGGCGCAGTTCGCTGGCCACCATCGCCAGCGACATGAGCGCCACGGCCACGGCGTAGATCATCGGCATCTGGGCCGCGGCGCGCGGGTACTGGCTGGCGTCGAAGAAGAAGACGCCCGCCACGACGATGCCGAACACGCCCAGCAGCAGACGACTGACGTTCATGGCGCCCTCCTCCTCGGCAACTTGGCGGTCACTCAACGGCCGACCTGATCCTTGACCGAATCCCAGATTTCCCGATAGTCGCTTTCCATCTGATCGATCATGGCGCGGTAGTCGTCACCGGTGACCACATCGAGATTCATCGCCCGCTTTTCCGCCTGGGCCTGGAAGTCGGGATCCTTGGCCAGGGTCTGGAACGCCTCGATCAGCTGCTGCCGGGCCTCGTCGGGAATGCCCGCCGGCGCGCTGTAGCCGCGCGAGGAGCCCGCCACCACGTCGACCCCCTTCTCTTTCATGGTGGGCACGTCGGGCAGGCTGGTCAGCCGCTTCTCGGCGAACACCGCCAGCGCCCTCAGGTTGCCGGACTCGACCTGGCCGTAGACGTTGCCCACGTTGTTGAAGCTGGCATCGATCTTGCCGCCCATGGCCGCCGTCGCGGAGGGGCCATCGCCCTGGAACGGCACCTTCTTGAACGACAGCCCCTTGGCCTGCTCGAGCAGGATGGTGGTGAAGAAGTCGTCGCCGCCGACGCCGGAGTTGCCGATGGTCACGGTACCCGGGCTCTGCTCGGCGGCCGCGAAGAGATCCTCGATGGTCTGATAGGGACTGTCCGCACTGACGACGACGATGCCCGGGTCGGTCACCACGTTGGCGATCGGGGTCATCTCGTCGGTGTTGTAGGTGATGGCATCGTTCATGATGTAGTTGGTCATCAGCATCGGCGTGTTGGTGATGCTGATGGTGCCGCCGTCGTTGGGCGACTGCTTGGCCAGTCGCGTCCAGGCCACGGCCCCGGTGGCGCCAGGCATGTACTCGTTGACGAAATCGACGCCGAGGATCTCGCTCAGGCGCGGCTGCACTAGTTGCGCCAGGGCGTCACTGCCGCCCCCCGGTTTGAATCCCTGCAGTACGGTGACTTCATCGCCTCCCACGTAATCGGCGGCTTGCGCCAGGGGAGACAGGCTGATGGCCACGGCGGTGATCGTCAGCCAGTGGCGAAGGGCTTTGGCGTGCATGATCGATTCCTCTCTGACGGAGTCTGTTTATCGTTGTCGTGCCTGTTCGCTGTCGTATCTGTCCTTGTCTTATCTGTCCTTGTCGCGCCGGTTCTTGTCTTGCTGTTCTTGCCGCGATGAGAAGAACGTATTAATTTATCGATCAGATTGTCAATAATATTGACGCCAATAGAGACTAAAGCAGTAACGTCGTGAAAAATGGCGCCATAAGCCGAAAAACCAGCGTCATCGCCGAAGTCGGCGCGGCAGAATCGATTCTGCCGCCGGGCGTGGCGCGATATCGTCGATCCAGCAGCGTGTGACGCTTGCTCCAACCCCCGCCCGCTGCGGACAATGGCAACCGAGTGACGGGAACTTCATCGTGACGGGAACACATCCATGCCAAAGCGAGACACCGCCAGACCGACCACCGCCGACACCGGCCATCGTCTCGCCGACGAACCCGCGGACACTCAGGCCGAGGGGGCGAACGTGGCCGATATCGTCTCGGCCATCGAAGAGGACATCGTGCTCAATCGCGCGCACCCCAAGGAGAGGCTGGTCGAGGAGGATCTGATGCAGCGCTTCGCCGGCAAGCGCCACGTGGTGCGCCAGGCGCTGTTTCAGCTCGAGAACGCCGGCCTGGTGGAGCGGATCAAGAATCGCGGGGCCTTCGTCAAGTCCTATACGCCCCAGGAGGTGGAGGGGATCTACGTCATGCGCGAGCTCCTCGAGGAGGCCGCCGCGGACCGTATTCCGATGCCGGCGCCGCCCGCGTTGATCGATGCCCTGACCGACATACAGGACCGGCACAGCGCAGCGGTGGAGAGCGGCGACCTGCGCGCGGTGTTCCATCACAACATCGCCTTTCACCGCACGCTGTTCGCGGCCTGCGGCAACGACTATCTCGCCGATACGATCAACGAGTTCGCCCAGAAGGCCCACGCCATTCGTTTCATCGGTACCACCGACCGTGAGGCCATCCTGCTGGCCCGGGACGAGCATCTCGCCATGATCGACGCGCTCGAGCGCCAGGACCGCGCCGAGCTACATCGCCTCTGCTACCAGCATCTCCAGCCCTCGAAAGAGCGTTATCTGCATCTCTACCGGCTCCGGGAAGGCGGCTGATACGAGTGATCGGCCTCGAGGCCCGCCATCACTTCGGCACCCGACGCTGGATGTTCGGCGGCCGCAGAAAGGTGAAATCGCAGCCCTGATCCGCCTGGGTGATCTGTTCGAGGAACAGCTTGCGATACCCCCGTTCGGCGGTCAGCGCGACCGGTCGCCAGCCTTCCCGGCGTCGCGCCAGTTCTGCGTCATCGACCAGCAGCTCGAGGCGGCGTTCGCTGACGCTCAGGCGAATCCGGTCGCCGTTCTCGACCAGTGCCAGCGGCCCGCCCAGGGCGGCTTCCGGCGTCACGTGCAGCACGATGGAGCCCGCCGCGGTGCCGCTCATGCGGCCGTCGGAGATTCGCAGCATGTCGCGCACGCCCTGCCGGGCCAGCTTGCGCGGAATCGGCAGATACCCGGCTTCGGGCATCCCCGGTGCGCCCACCGGGCCGATTCGCTTGAGCACCAGAACATCCTCCGCCGTCACTTCCAGCGCCGGATCGTCGATGCGCGCCGCCATGTCCTCGGCATCCTCGAACACCACCGCGCGTCCCTCGTGCTCCATCAGCCGGGCATCCGCGGCGGACTGCTTGATGATCGCGCCGTCGGGGGCCAGGTTGCCGCGCACGAAGGCGATCCCGCCGGCGGGATAGAGCGGCGCATCGAAGCGATGCACCACCTGCTGTTCGAATACCGGCACGGCATCGATCTCCTCGCCCAGCGTGCGACCGCTCACGGTCATGGCATCCAGATGCAGCAACGGCTTCAGTTCGCGCAGCACCGTCGGCAGCCCGCCGGCACGATGCAGATCTTCCATGTAGTGCTGACCGGATGGCTTGAGATCGACCAGCACCGGGGTCTCGCGGCTCATGCGGTCGAAGGCGGCCAGATCGATGTCGATGCCCATGCGTCCGGCGATGGCGGTCAGGTGAATGATCCCGTTGGTGGAACCACCGATCGCCAGCAGCACCCGCAGCGCATTCTCGAACGCCTTCTCGGTCAGGATCCTGTCCGGCGTCACGCCTGCCCGCGCGTTGATCACGGCCTGGCGACCGGTCGCCTCGGCGACGCGCATGCGATCCGCGGTCACCGCCGGCGGCGAGGCGCTGCCCGGCAAGGCGATGCCCAGCGCTTCGCTGATACAGGCCATGGTGCTGGCCGTGCCCATGACCGAGCAGGTGCCGACACTGCCGACCAGCTTGGCGTTGACCTCCTCGATCTCCTGCTCGTCGATCTCCTGGCCGCGATACATGCCCCAGTAGCGACGACAATCGGTACACGCGCCCACGCGGACGCCACGATGGCCGCTGGTGAGCATGGCGCCGGTCACCAGCTCGAGCATCGGCAGGTTGGCGGAAGCGGCGCCCATCAGCTGGGCGGGTACGGTCTTGTCGCAGCCGCCGATGAGCACCACCGAATCCATCGGCTGGGCGCGGATCATCTCCTCGGTATCCATCGACATCAGGTTGCGCAGGTACATGCTGGTGGGCGTCGAAAAGCTCTCCGCGATCGAGATGGTGGGGAATTCGATCGGCAGTCCGCCCTCCAGCATCACACCGCGCTTCACCGCCTCGATCAGCTGCGCCATGTTGCCGTGACAGGGGTTGTAGCCACTCCCCGTATTGGCGATACCGACGATGGTGCGATTGAGTGCATCGTCACTGTAGCCCGCGCCCTTGATGAAGGCCTTGCGCAGAAACAGGGAGAAACCGGCGTCGCCGTAGTTCACCAGGCCCTGGTTGAGGCCCGTCTGTCGCACCTCGTCATGGTTGTCATGCCGCTTGTCGCTGGATCCGTCGGTTGCCATGGCGCCCTCATCGTCAATATTATTAATAATATTATCGACACAAATAACCACAGTTGGCGCGGCAATGACATCCGACTTAAGCCGCAACCAGTCGTGAGGCGGGCATGAACGGGATTTAGCAGCACCCGCTTTCATCGCCTAACCTTGTAGCGAGCGGCGACCATGAATCGCTGCCGATACCCGCAAGGACCGCGACACAAGGATGAGGACGATGACGCTTTTCGAAGACCTACGTGAAAGTCACGACAAGCAGCGCCGCCTGCTGGATCTGCTGGTCAAGACCCACGGCGACAGTGAAGGCCGCGACGAGCTGTTCCAACGACTGCGCGCCGAACTCGAGAATCACGCCGCCGCCGAAGAACGGGCGCTCTATATTCCGATGATGGAATATGACATGACCCAGGAGAAGGCCCGGCACAGCGTTGCCGAACACCACGAGATCGACGAGCTGCTGGAAACGCTGGAAGCCACCGAATACGACTCTCCGGGTTGGCTGGCCAGCGCCAAGAAACTCCAGCATCTGGTGACGCATCATCTCGACGAGGAGGAGCATGAGGTCTTCCAGTTGGCGGGGCGCGCGCTGGACGACTCGACAAAGGCCGATCTGGCCAGGACCTACCGGCACGAGATGGAGAGCCGGGAAGCCAGCTGAATGACGGTACCTGCCGACCGCTCCAGCCGGAGCGGTCGTCTGCATTGTCTCTCCAGGATCCGGCGACGGCGGATGCAACTTTTTCTCATCGGGAAACTCTCAGCAACAGCCATAAAAGGAAGGATCCTCATGTTGCTGCCCTCGAGACTCCCGCGATATCCGCGGCTGACCTGGCTCGCCCCTTTTACTCTGCTCGCGGGTTGTACGGGCGTCCCCGAGGGAACGCAGCCCGTCGGTGACTTTCAGATCGACCAGTATCTGGGCCAGTGGTACGAAATCGCCCGGCTCGACCACGGCTTCGAGGAAGGCCTGGAGTGCGTCACCGCGGAGTACACTCGCCGCGCCGATGGCGAAATCCGCGTCGTCAATCGCGGCTACGACCCTGCGAAGGGGCGCTGGGAGAGCGCCGAGGGGCACGCCAGCTTCGCCGGGGACCCCAACGTCGGCCACCTGAAGGTCAGCTTCTTCGGGCCTTTCTACGCGGGCTACAGCGTGCTGGCGCTGGACGAGAGTTATCAACATGCCCTCGTCGCCGGTCCGGACCGTGACTACCTGTGGATACTTTCGCGGGATCCGACACTGGACGAGCCCACCTATACGGCGCTGATATCGCAGGCCCGCCAACTCGAGTTTCCGGTCGACGAACTGGTCCAGGTCTCCCAGGACCCGGATGACTGCCCGCGTGCCGACGGGCCGGGACAAACCCGCGGCTGAGGCTGGCACTCATGCTTTGGTCGACATCCCGGGGCCTGCGGCGGTAGCCGCCGAAAGACGTTCTATAGTGGGTACAGCCATTCTCACCCGGAGCCCACCATGACCCTCGATCGTCGCCAGCTACTGCGTAATTCTGCCCTGATCGGCGCCTCCGTCGCGTTCTCGCCCAGCCTGCTGGCTCGGACCACCGAGGCCCCTCCCGCCCGCTATCCCGACGAGGCGTGGGAAGTGCTGGACGACCGCTTCAAGCCTTACTATCTCTTCAATACGCCGCTCGAACGCCACTGGTCCGGCGGGCTGTGGCTCGCCTGGAACGCGGTCGGCCGCTATGCAGTCTTCAGCGATATTCCCCGCGCCCGGCAGATGCGCTGGGACGAGATGACCGGACAGGTCAGCGTATTGCGCGAAGGCGTGGGCCATTCCAACGGCAATGCCTTCGACCATCACGGTCGCCTGGTCGCCTGCGAGCATTCGCCGGCGAGAGTCGTGCGCTACGAATGGGATGGCACCACCACCGTGCTGGCCAGCCGTTATCAGGGCAAGCGGCTGAACGCCCCCAACGATCTGGTGATCCTGCCCAACGACGGGGTGATATTCACCGATCCCGGCTACGGCGCCCACGTCGATTACGAGGGCGAGAAGCGAGAGCTGGAGATCAAGCCGGCGATCTACTACATCGACGACACGCTGGACGCCCCCAAGCTCCTGAGCGACGAACTGGGCAAGCCCAACGGCATCGCCCTGTCCGGCGATGGCCGGACGCTCTATGCCAGCGATACCGCTCCCTCTCACTTCCCCGACCGCCCGGCAACGGTGTCGCGCTGGGCGCTCTCCCAGGACGGCCAGTCGCTCAGCAACCGCGAGACGCTGGTATCGAGCAAGGACGCCGAGACCTACGATGGCATCACCCTGGATCAGGACGACAACCTATGGGCGGCGACATCCGGCGGCGAGGGCCACGACGGCGTCTCGATCTTCTCTCCCAACGGGGACCGCATCGGCCGGATCCTGCTGCCGGAGGTGTGCGCCAATCTCTGTTTCGTCGGCGAACATCGCAACCGGCTGCTGATGGCGGCGAGCCGTTCGATCTACACCCTCTACACCGGCACCCGGGGGGTATGAATGCCAACGCCGCCGTCGGGTTCGGTGCCCCCGGTTTTCACGATGAGGCCGCGTTTTTTCAGTGTATCGACGAGGTCGCTTGTCGGGATCCACGATCGGGGTAAGCTGGGCTTTCCCTGAAGCAGCCGAGAATCGGCATGAACCCGATCCACCCTCTGTTCGCGCCGACCGCGTCCTCCCTGTGGTTCCAGGAGCGTTCGGGAAGCGCCGCGATGCCTCGAGATCCCCATGCTCGATGACTGGCTCTCCGCAACGCTGGAGGGCAGCGTCGCCGGTCGACCCGCCACGGGCCCGCTCCCCGGCGGGCGCTACCATGTCCATGGCGAAGGGATTCTCGAACTGATACCGGATGTCGCCGCTCCCGACGCACGCAGCGTGGTGATTTCCGCGGGCATCCATGGCAACGAGACCGCTCCCATCGAGCTGGCCGGCGAGCTGCTCGCCGCGCTGGAGGCCGGGCGTCTCGCGCTGGGCGCGCCGCTGCTGGTCATTCTCGGCAACATTCCCTCGATTCGCGCGCAGACCCGTTTCGTCGACACCAATCTCAACCGACTGTTCCAGCGCGGGCTCGACCAGGAGGGCGAGGAGCCCGAGCGGGCACGGGCGTTGATGCATGCGGTCGACGACTTCTTCGCCCGCCACCGCCATCGCCCGCTGCATCTCGACATGCACACCGCCATACGCGACAGTCGCTATCCACGCTTCGCCGTGGTGCCCTATACGGACGGACAGGCAGGGACCCAGCCTCGCTCGGCATGGCCCGATCTGGCCGCGGCCGGCATGCAGGCCGTGCTGCTGCAGCATCGACACAGCTGGACCTTCTCCCACTACTCGCGTCACTACCACGCGGCCGAGGCCTACACGCTGGAACTCGGCAAGGTGCGCCCCTTCGGCGACAACGACCTCGACGCCCTGAACGGCATGCGGGCGTGGCTCGCCGCTCTGGCGCAGGGCGTCCCGCCCGCCGAAGGCAACGTGGACGATCTTCGGTTCTTCCAGGTCGCATTCGAGCTGATGCGCACGAGCGATACCTTTCGACTCACCTTTGCCGAGGACGTCGCCAATTTCAGCGAGTTCGCGGTGGGAGAAAGGCTGGCCGAGGACGCAGAGGCAGGGCCTTTCGTGGTGGAAACGGCGCCGCTGTCGGTGGTCTTTCCCAACGCCCGCGTCGAGCTCGGCGCGCGCGCGGCACTGCTGGTCCGGCCCTGCGGGGTTCCCGGCTCGCCCTGACGACGACATCGACGACCACGATCGCCGAGTCGAGCAGGACGATTTTCGCTGCGTTCAACAACGACAACACGACCCAGGAGTTTTCTACAATGAACAATGACTTACCGTTCGATTACCTTCCACTACCCCTACCCCGCCGGCGCTCCGATCTGGCGTTGTCTGGAACCTAACGGCGAAACTGCTAGAATCGCCGGATTTTTCGCCGGGGAGTCGGCGTCGCCCACGCCATCGACGAGGGCACGATCGACAGCGACAAGGGCCGTCAGACGCCAAGCCGCTCCCCGCCAGCCAGCCAACCCACTCGGTGGACAACATCATGGCCGCGACCCCCATTCCCCTGGAAGCGAAGGGCATCAAGAAGCGCTTCGGCGATCACGAGGTACTCAAGGGGATCTCTCTCCAGGCGCAGAAAGGCGACGTCATCACCCTGATCGGCGCTTCCGGTTCCGGGAAAAGCACGTTCCTGCGCTGCATGAACCTGCTGGAACAGCCCGACGAAGGCGAGCTGATCGTTCACAACGAGACGATCGGTTTCCGCGCCACCAAGCACGGCCGCGAGCCCGCCGACTGGAAACAGGTCGAGCGTATTCGCGCCAAGCTTTCGATGGTGTTTCAGAACTTCAATCTCTGGTCGCACATGACGCTGCTCGAGAACGTCATCGAGGCGCCGGTCCATGTGCTGAAGAAAACCAGGAAACAGGCCATCGACGAGGCCCGCGCCCTGCTCGACCGCGTCGGCCTGCTGGATCGCGCCGACTACTTCCCGACCCAGATGTCCGGCGGTCAGCAGCAGCGCGGCGCCATCGCCCGGGCACTGGCGATGGACCCGGAGGTCATGCTGTTCGACGAGCCCACCTCGGCGCTCGATCCGGAGCTGGTCGGTGACGTGCTCAAGGTCATGCGCGACCTCGCCGACGAGGGCCGTACCATGATTCTGGTGACCCACGAGATCGCCTTCGCCCGGGATGTCTCCAGCCAGGTGATCTACCTGCACCAGGGCGTGGTCGAAGAGGTTGGCGCGCCGGCCGATGTCCTCGACAACCCGCGCTCCGAGCGCCTGCGCCAGTTCCTGGCGCCCAAGCACTGAGGCGGACACCATCATGATCGACCTGCAAGGCTACGGCCCGCGGCTGCTCGAGGGGGCGCTGGTCACCGTCGAACTGGCCGTGCTCTCGCTGATACTGGCAGTCATCCTGGGGTTGTTGACCGCCAGCGCCAAGCTGTCGCGCAACCGGCTGATTCACGGCATCGGCACGCTCTACACCACGCTGGTGCGCGGCGTGCCGGATCTGGTGCTGATG
>NZ_CALFQK010000142.1:0-6019 GCF_937921195.1 uncultured Salinicola sp. | reverse complement strand
TCGACGGAAGACAAGATCGACTTCGCCGCCGCCGAGGAGATTCTGCTGGTCAGCGTCGGGGCCTATGTGCGTATCAAGGGCGGCGATATCGAGCTGCATGCGCCAGGCAAGGTTACCGTCAAGGGCGCGACGAAGAGTTTTGGGGGGCCGGCGAGTCTGAACGCGTCCATGCCCGAGCTGCCGGAAGGCGAAGATGTGCTCTGTGCGAGCAAGAGTCAGGCTGCGGCAAGCAGCGGTGACGGTAGCGTGGAAAGCTAGCGATGGGCAGCATGAGCGAAGAGGCATGGATGACCGAAGCCAGCGAGGCCGCCAGGGAAGGGCGTCTGTACCGCCTGGTGGACCCTTCGGAGGCGCCCGATTGGGTGCTGAGCGACGAGGCGCGCAAGCAGGCGTCGCTGATTCGTCACCCGTTGCTGGCCCAGACCCCGGCCCAGCGTCTCTATCTCGAACGGATAGGCCAAAACCGGTCCGCGCAGCTGGCATCGCAACTGGAGCGGCAGCGTGCCGAGCGTGGCGCTGGCCTGCTCGGTCCCGTGCCGCTCTGTGGTTGGCTGATCTCGCGCCATGCGAGCACCAGCATCGCCACTTACCTCAGTCGTCAGCTCAAGCAGATGACGCCGGAAGGGAAGCCTGCCCTGCTGCGCTTCTACGATCCTAGGGTGCTGGAACACCTACCGCGGATCCTCGAGCCCTGGCAGCTCTCGGCGCTTTTGGGTCCCGTCGACCGCTGGGCTTATCTCGACACTGAGCTGCATCTGCGCTGTCTCGATCCGCACGGGGAGGTGCGCCGGCTGGGTGGCCTGAAACTAAGCGCCGAGCAGTGGCATGCCATTCAGCGTATCGGCCAGATCAACCGCTGCCGGGAACTCTATCGCACGCTCCCTGGCTCGGCGGGCCTGTCGAAAGCCCCCGCGGAAAGCGTCAACGCCTTGCTCGTCGCCGCGCACTGCGCCGGTCTGCGGGACCGATCCGACGTGGCCACCTTCGTCCTTCACGGGCTGACCACGCGGATCGATTTTCATCGCCACCCGATCATGCAGGCGCTGCTGGGCCGCCTGGGCGGACGGTTGAATTACATTGGATTGTCGAATCAGCTTTCCGACGCTGACTGGGAAGCGATATCGGACATGGGGGAGATGACATAGTATGACGGCACCATCTCAAGTGAGCGCTTACGCAGCGGAAAATGAGACGGCGGGCCAGGAAAGCGGGCGCTGCCAGTTCTGTGAACGCAAGGGACTACCGATCCTTCCCGTGCGCTATGCCGTGTGTCAGCGTAACGGCCGCAACGGCGATATTCCGGAGCTCGATCCCTCGAGAATCCAGGAGTTCACCGACATCCTGCTGGACAAGACTCTGGTCGGGGGCGAAGAGCAGGGTAGGAGCGTGCCCGACGAGGTCAAGGCGGAGATTACGCAGAGCACCGGCAGCCAGGTCAACAAATACATTCTGCGCCAGCTGCGTCAGGGGTATCTCTACTTCTACGATCAGGACAACCCCAACGGCCAGCACTGGTACGCCTACGCGATCACCAGCGATGGTAAGTACTATCAGTTCCCCGTACTACAGTCGCCCGCGCTGGACGACATCAAGTTCCCGGATCGCTGCAAGACCAATCCCGGCGATGTCCTGGACGCCTCCCTCGTTACCCTGCCGTTTCCCGAGGACTCGGGCACGCTCTACTACGCATTCAGCGAACACCCCTGGCCCGAAGCCCATATCCGCATGATCGGGAAAGACGCGGGCTGGCGTAACGCCCACATGCAGCAGGTGAATATTCCGGGTTGGGTCGGAGGGCAGCAGCAACCGTTTGCCTTCGGTACGGATGAGTTGGAAAAAGTCGCCGAATACAGCGCGGCGGCAGAGAGCCTGGACGAACAGTTCTGGTCCAGTGGCCCGGCGCGACCGCTATATAAACCCCGCGAGCTTAGGGGCGCCATGCAGCGCCGGCTCGACCACGCCGGCAGTGAATACCAGGGCAAGGGGCTCATTCTCGCGGTCAAGGACGAGATCGGCATCATCGATGAGTTGAACGCCTATCGGCATCAGGCGTTGGCCAGCGTCGAAGAGTTCTTCTACAACAAGGAGGAAGAGGACGACGAGGCGCAGATACACAATGTGCGTCGTCGCAAGCTGCTCTGCATGCAGGCCATCGATGCCTTCAAGAAGAACTTCGCGCGTAACTACGTGGCGAGTCAGGAGCAGTCACTGAGTGACAAAATCGATAAGGCGCGTGCCGAGCGGGATGCCTTTCAGGAGGAGGAGTATTCCCGAGAAAACGCCTCTCCTCGAGAGCGTGCCCAGCACCAGCGGCGTCTAGGTCAGTTGAATCGGGCCGTGCGCGAAGCTGAGACGGAAAAGGACGACTTTCTGCGTGATCAGCAGCGCGAAGCTGAGGAGCTGCGTGGAGAGAGACAGCGGCTCACAGAGCGGATAGCGCAACTGGAGCAAGAGCAGGCTGAACTCGATCGCCGGGTGGCTAGCAGTGATCCGGCGATCGCCAGACAAGCCGAAATGCAACGGCAGACTCCTTTTCTAGAAAACGAGCTTCAGCACAAGCGGTTTCTGCTCCAAAATCTCAAATCCGAAGCCCAGCGAGCGGCGGATAGGCACGCCGACCAGCTCGATGAGCTTTACGACTCTGATGCTCTCGACCGCTTCAAAGCCGATTACGAAGAGAATACGGCACATTGTCAGAGTCTGGCCGCCGTATTCGACGATGACTATGCCATCTGGGCAAGGCATGGTTTACCCGCCGTGATTGGCCGTTACAGCCAATCCGACTACTGGACCGGACTGGGGCTCAGTGGCCTGATAGGCAATGCACTGCGTGGCGGCATCATGTCGCCTTCCAGTGGTGGCTTATGGAAGCTATTGGCCGACGACCTCGAGTCGAGTGAATCGCCGCTACTGGTGGCGCTCTTTGCCAATGACGCCGAAATGATCGCGCAGGCCCGGCAAAGTCTAGGTCGCTTGCCCGCTGGGTCACAGCTATCGACGCAGACGCTAAAAGAGTGGGGCGAGCGCTTTCAGCAGGTACGTGAACGCACTCAAAAGCCTGACGGGCGCGCGCCGACGAGTGACCAGATCATCAATCGCTGGCGCCCGATACAGGATCTTCTGGCGGCGACGGTCGGCAACTCCATCGCTTCGCTTGTGCTGTACCGAGCAGCCGGTGTCCCCGCGCCGGACTACAAGCCGACGCTCGGGCGATTCGTTCGCTACTACCAGTTGGCTTCCATGGCTGACCCGGATGCCATGGCCGGTAAGCAACCCGCGATGACACTGGTCGAGCGGGACATCAAGCTCTCCGAGCTTCACCAATGGCTACAAGCGGTCTCGAAAGCCAGCTCCGACCAGAAAAATCAGGGAGCGGATACTAGCCAGGCGATAAAGTCCCTGGACGGCATGGTTGGCAACTTCTCCGCCCCGATGGCCGACAGCAGCAGAACGGTACGCATCACCTTGCCTGCCTACTTGGATATCGAGGCGGTGACGCAAGAGCGTGGGGAACAGATCGTGCTGCCGGAAAGCTACACGTCGGAGGATGAGCTGCAGCGCCGTAGTGATCTCGCGCAGAATGCCCGGGATGTCGGGAACACCCTGCTCAGTGCCAAGAAGGGAGGCGGACAGATCGCCGGTGCCTGTTTGGTCTTGTGGAGCCTTATCGTCTCACTGCAGGAGGGCGCCTTCATCAATGAAGAAGAGGGGGCCGATTGGAGCAAAATCATCGGCTCTGGCGTCAGCGTCGCGAGTGGCGCAATGGCGGGGATCGAGGGCTACCATAAGATTCGAATGGCGAGTCTTGGCCTGTCGACGGAAGGCTCGGCGATCAGCGGTGGCAAATGGGCATTCCTTGGCGACGTGCTGGGGACGGCAGGCGGCTTGATCTCCATCTGGGATGGCATGAAAAAGCTGACGGAAGCCAGCGAGGCCAGCAAGACAGGTCAGAGTCTTAGCGGCCATTATGGAATGATCGTCGGGGGCGTCGGGGCTATGGCCGGTATAGCCTCGATCATCGTGATCGGCGCGAGCATCAGCTTTGGCATGGGGATCGTCGCGGGTCTGTTCATCGGCATCATAACGTTGCTGGTCGGCTACTGGTTCGTGGCCATGGTGTCTCCGGCGGTGCAGATGTGGGTGAACCGCAGCATTCTCGGTAAGCCATCCGAACGAGAAAATATGCAGGTCCTGCCGTTCGACGATATGGCGTCGGAGCAAAGCTCGCTGGAGATGGTGTTTCAGGGGGTATTGGTGCAGCTGTCTTGGAGAGAGGTGAATCATCTTGGGCCAGGGCCTAGTGTAGACAGAGAAGTAGAGTTGAAATTAAGTTTTCCTCGGTTGAATAGGTTCGAGGTTGCGTTTTCTCTTTTTTGTGCTGACGGTAATAGAGAGCTGTATAGTCATAAGCTTGTTAAGCTTGCCGATGCCAGAGCTCCTGTGGTAGATAGAGAGACCGCTGATATTGATTTTGAAGAGGGGGTTGATGGGCGCCCTGTTATTACGTCTAGTGAAAAGGGGTACTCTTTGGAGGTGAACAGGATTTTTGCTAAAGATCTTCTTGCCGATGAAGTTGTTCTGGACGTGAGTTTTAATTCCTCTCGCACTGTCGGGGCGAATGTTCACGATGTTTTCAAAATGGAGTTTGACAGTGTTTAAAAAGCATTTTTTCTTTCTTGTGTTCTTGTTGTTTGTTCCGCTAACTGCTGTTGGTGAGGTTCTGTTTCCCGATCCAACTGGTGATAGCTTGAATGCTGCTTATTCAAAAACTAGTAGGGTCGAGCTTGAAAATCAGGTTGAAGAGGGGGTGCCATCGGCTGAATATATGATGGGGATGATATATCTGAGTGGAGATGCGGCTTGGGGCGTTCAATCTGATTATAAAAAAGCTTTTTCTTTGTTGCATCGTGCCTGGTGCGATGATGTTTTTGATGCTGGCTACGCACTTTCCACGATGTATTACAAAGGGTTGGGTGTAGATAAAGATCTTGCCAAGGTTCGAGATTTTGTTTTGAAGTCCGGAGAAAATGGTTACATAAAATCGCAAAGAACTCTCGGGCTTGCTTACAAAGGGGATGTGTTGCAGAGTGTGTTCGATAAAGATATTGAGAAATCTATTTTTTGGTTTGAAAAGGCTGCGGTAAATGGAGATCAACTTTCAGCTGCTAATCTCTCTATGATTTATGGTGGCGATGGTGTTCCGCGAGATGAAAAAAAGTCTTTCGAGTGGAAGAAGAGGGCCGCTACAGCTAAATATGGCAACTCTCAATTTGTGCAGTTTTTAAAGTTGGCGGAGTTTTATGAAAAAGGTGTTGGTACTGATAAAGACCTAGTGCAAGCCTATAAGTATTACGGCCTTAGCGGATCTGCCGGTGTGGAAGGAAAACAGCGCGTTGCCAAGGAAATGAACCAAGAGCAGATTGACGAAGCTATTCGCCAATCCCAGGAATGGCAGAAAGAGAACAACGTTCAGGTGGGCGGTGGTTTTATCCGTCGCGCCAATTGAGATTGTTGTTTTGCCAAGATTGTGGTGTGTGACTTTAGAATTAAGACCCATGGCATTTGCCATGGGTTTTTTATTGAATCATCTTCGCTCCGGTAGAAGGGAACGGTGTTGTCGTGACAACGACGATTCCACGCTCCGGACTCGATCCGGCAGTCGTTGGGTGCCTCACTTAGAATAGTTCGCCTAGAGGTTCCGGGCGATACAAACAGCGGTGCCGACTGGAACCGGTTGTTTAGTTCAGGTGTCAGTTTACTTAGCGCAGGCATGGGAGCTGCCGAGGGGTATCAGGCGATTCGGGTTGCCAGCATGGGTCCCGGTACCGAAGGAGCGTTGAGCAGAATCATTAACGGCGATACCTGGAAGCTGGGGAGCGGTCTGCTGAGTGTGGCAAGCGGTATGCTCTCGATCTGGGACGGCATGCGCAAGTTGACCGAGTCAGCGCGAGCCAGGCGGCTGGGGCAGACGCTGAGCGCCGACAATCAGAAGATCATGGGGGGCTTCGGGGTCGTCAGT
>NZ_CALFQK010000141.1:0-5666 GCF_937921195.1 uncultured Salinicola sp. | reverse complement strand
GGAAACGGGCTGGGCTCGTAAACGCTTAGCCTTTATACTCATCGGCTTGCACGCGGTGGGGAAAGACCCGCTAAACCTATCACGGCGCGGAGTTCGTCGACAGCATGACTTCGGTCAAAGCGCAGTCCGGTCAGCGTGGCGCCATCTGGCGCCCCCGGCAGCGAGCCCATTGGTGGCTGGCCAGTGTGCTGGTCGGTTGTCTGCTGCCCGCGGGCTTGATGCCCGCCGAGGCGATGCGGCTGGCCGAGCGTTTGACTCAGGTCTACCTGATGGCCCCGGAGGCCATTCGGGCCGAGTCCCGGCGCGTCGCACGCATCGCCGCCAAGCGTCCCCTGCACCCGCGGACCATGACCCCCTCGCCGCAGCCGCGGCGGATTCCCCTCGAACCCCTGGTTGCCCCCAGCGCCGCCCTGGACGTGCTGTCCCGCCGAGGCCCGCCTGTGTCCGCCTGATGACCGTCATATCTCTCTCATCATCACCGGCAGCCGGTGCTGGCCTCGTCGTCGCATGGCTGCCTCCGGGGCACGCAGGAATACATCATGTTGAATGCAATACTACACAAGCTGGTCGGTTCCAAGAACGACCGCGACGTCAAGCGCATGCGCAAGCAGGTGGCGGCGATCAACGAACTGGAAGCCCAGTTCGAAGCGCTCGATGACACGGCGCTCAAGGCCAAGACTGCCGAGTTTCGTCGTCGCCTGGCCGATGGCGAGAAGCACGAATCCATGCTGCCGGAAGCGTTCGCCACCGTCCGGGAGGCGAGCAAGCGCGTGCTCGGCATGCGTCATTTCGATGTCCAGATGGTTGGCGGCATGGCGCTGCACGAGGGCCGGATCGCCGAGATGAAGACCGGTGAGGGCAAGACGCTGGTCGGGACGTTGTCGGTCTACTTCAATGCGCTGCTGGGAAAAGGCGTGCATGTGGTCACGGTCAACGACTACCTGGCCAGCCGTGACGCCAACTGGATGCGCCCGCTCTACGAATTCCTCGGGCTCAGTGTCGGGGTCATCGCCTCCGGCCAGCCGAACGAGGAGAAGAAGCAGGCTTATGCCTGCGATATCACCTATGGGACCAACAACGAGTACGGCTTCGACTACCTGCGCGACAACATGGCCTTCTCGCTGCAGGACAAGGTCCAGCGACCGCTGCACTACGCGATCATCGACGAGGTCGACTCGATCCTGATCGATGAAGCGCGCACGCCGCTGATCATCTCCGGCCCCGTGGAAGAGAACGTCGAACTCTATCGCACCATTCACGCGCTCTCCAAGCAGCTCAAGCAGTGTAGCGACGAGGAGGACCCGACCACCGGCGATTTCCTGATCGACGAGAAGCAGAAGCAGGTGGAGTTGACGGAGGAGGGTCACCAGCAGGTCGAGCAGCTGATGCGGGAGGCGGGCCTGCTCAAGTCGGAAGACTCGCTCTACGCGGTCCAGAACCTCGGGCTGCTGCAGCATATCCACTCGGCGCTGCGGGCTCGCTGCCTCTACCATCGCGATGTCGACTACATCGTCTCGGACGGCAACGTGGTGATCGTCGACGAGCACACCGGGCGTACCATGCCGGGTCGCCGCTGGTCCGAAGGTCTGCACCAGGCGGTGGAAGCCAAGGAAGGGGTGGCGATCCAGCGCGAGAGCCAGACGCTGGCCTCCACCACCTTCCAGAACTATTTCCGCCTCTACGAGAAATTGGCCGGGATGACCGGTACCGCCGACACCGAGGCCTTCGAGTTCAATCACATCTACGGGCTCGACGTGCTGGTGATTCCCACCAATCGTCCGTTGGCGCGCCAGGATCTGAACGATCTGGTCTACCTGAGTGCCGAGGAGAAGTACGCCGCGATCATCGAGGACGTCAACACGCAGCGCGAGGCCAACCGGCCGGTGCTGGTGGGTACCGCGTCCATCGAGACCTCGGAGTATCTCTCCAAGCTGATGCAGGTGAAGCAGATTCCCCACAACGTCCTCAACGCCAAGCAGCACGAAAGCGAGGCCGAAATCATTGCCCAGGCGGGTCGCCCCGGCGCCGTCACGCTGGCCACCAACATGGCGGGCCGGGGTACCGATATCGTGCTCGGCGGCAACTGGGAAGCCGAGGTCGCCAAGCTCGAGGATCCCAGCGAGGCGCAGATCGAGTCGATCAAGGCGGAGTGGCAGCAGCGTCATGATGCCGTGCTCGAGTCCGGCGGCCTGCACGTGATCGGCTCCGAGCGGCACGAGTCCCGCCGGATCGACAACCAGCTGCGTGGCCGTGCCGGCCGCCAGGGTGACCCGGGCTCGACACGTTTCTTCCTGTCGCTGGAAGACAGCCTCATGCGCCTGTTCGGCTCCGACCGGGTACAGCGTCTGATGGGTGCGCTGGGGCTCGAGGAGGGCGAGGCCATCGAGCACAAGATGGTCTCCAACGCGGTCGAGCGGGCGCAGAAGAAGGTCGAAGGCCGCAACTTCGACATCCGCAAGCAGCTGCTGGAGTACGACGACGTCTCCAACGACCAGCGCCGGGTCATCTACGAGCAGCGCGACGATATCCTCGCCGCCGACGATATCTCCGACAACGTCGCCAGCATCCGCGACGAAGTGCTCGAGCAGACGATCTCCGAGTACGTGCCGCCCCAAAGTCTGCCGGAGCAGTGGGAACTGGCGGGGCTGCAGGATCAGCTCAAGCAGGAGTTCAACATTGACCTGCCACTGGTGCAGTGGGCGGAGGAGGACGACAACTTCAACGAGGAAGTGCTGCGTCAACGCCTGCTGGACCAGCACCGTGGCCAATATCTCGCCAAGGTCGAAGCGATCGGTAGTGAAATGATGCGACGCTTCGAGAAGCAGGTGATGCTGCAGGTGCTGGATACACGCTGGAAGGAGCACCTGCAGTCGATGGATCACCTTCGCCGCGGCATTCACCTGCGGGGCTATGCCCAGAAGAATCCGAAGCAGGAGTACAAGCGCGAGGCGTTCGAGCTGTTCCAGTCGCTGCTCTACAACATCAAGCATGACGTTACCCGTATCCTGAGCCATGTGCAGGTGCGGCGTCAGGAAGAGGTCGAGGATCTGGAGCGCCAGCGTCGCGAAGCGCTCGAGCGGGAGAAGGCGGCCAGCCAATCGGTCCACGAGGAGGCTGTCACCGCGGCCCGGCAGACGGCCGAAGGGGCGGGGGAAGCGGCAGACGAGCCGGCCGAGGATGGTGCCCAGCCGGTGCGCCGGGAGGGCCCGAAAGTCGGACGTAACGATCCTTGCCCGTGCGGTTCCGGCAAGAAGTACAAGCAGTGCCATGGTGCGCTGAGCTGAGAATGGCCAGGAACACGGGGCAGGCCTGTGTTCCTCGAGGAGAATGGGATGGCCGTAGGTAAATCACTGTTTCCCCGGATGCCGGCGCTCGAGGGCGTGCGACTGGGAACCGCGATGGCGGGTATCAAGAAGCCGAACCGTCGTGATCTGGTGGTGATCGAGGTGCCCGAGGGCGCCTCCGTCGCCGCCACGTTCACCCGCAACGCCTTCTGCGCGGCGCCCGTGCACGTCGCTCGGGACCACCTGCAGCAGGCGACGCCACGCTTCCTGCTGATCAATACCGGCAATGCCAATGCCGGTACCGGTGCCCGCGGCCGCAACGATGCCGAGGCGTGCTGCCGTGCGCTGGCTGCGCTAACCGGAACCGAGGGCCATCATGTACTGCCGTTCTCGACCGGGGTGATCGGGGAGCCGCTGCCGGTGGCCCGAATCACGGACGGTCTGGCCGCCGCCCTGGAAGCGCTGGACGCCGACGGCTGGGCGCTCGCCGCCGAGGGCATCATGACCACCGATACCCGGATCAAGGGCGCTTCGGCCCAGGTCGAGCTCGGCGGTGGTACGGTCACCATCAACGGGATCAGCAAGGGCTCCGGAATGATCCAGCCCAACATGGCGACCATGCTCGGATTCGTCGCCTGCGATGCGGCGATCGATCAGGACCGGCTCCAGCAGTGGCTGCGCGAAGCGGTGCGGGTCTCTTTCAACTCGATCACGGTGGATTCGGATACCTCCACCAACGATGCCTGCACGCTGATCGCCACCGGCCGTGGCCCGCGTGTCGAGTCGGCCGACGATGAACGTCGGTTCCGCGAGGCGCTGACATCGGTGCTCGTCGAACTGGCGCAGGCGATCATCCGTGATGGCGAAGGGGCGACCAAGTTCGTCACGTTGCAGGTCGAGGAGGCGGAAAGCGTCGACGAGGCGCGGGCGGTGGCGTTCACGGTCGCCCATTCGCCGCTGGTCAAGACGGCGCTCTACGCCAGCGACGCCAACTGGGGTCGAATCCTGGCCGCCGTCGGGCGGGCGCCGGTGAAGGATCTGGACGTCGAGCGCATCGTCATCGATCTCGGTGGCGAGCGCCTGGTGGAGCATGGCGGTCGCGCCGACGGTTACACCGAAGAGGCGGGGAGTCGGGTGATGGCGCAGGAGGAGATCGTCATCCGGATCCGCCTCGGTCGCGGCGGCGCCAGCGCCACGATCTGGACATCGGACCTGTCCCACGATTACGTATCGATCAACGCGGATTACCGCAGTTGAACGCTTTCTGACGGAGAGCGATATTCCGAAGCCGGATGTCGCCGTCAAACACTGAAGTGGCGCGAGAGACTTAGCAAGATGATCAAGAGACGGGTCCATGTGGCGGCTGCCGCCGTCATCCGAGGCGACGGGCGAGTGCTGATTGCCAGGCGTCCGGCGACGGTCGACCAGGGCGGTCTGTGGGAGTTTCCGGGGGGCAAGCTGGCACCCTACGAAACCGGCTTCGAGGCGCTCAAGCGGGAGCTGAGCGAGGAACTCGGCATTCAGATCCTGCGCGCACAGCCGTTGATTCGGGTGCATCACGAGTACGCCGACAAGCATATCCTGCTGGATGTCTGGCAGGTACGCGAGTACGAAGGCGACCCCTACGGCAGAGAGGGGCAGCCGGTGCGGTGGGTCGAGGTCGACGATCTGACCAACTACGCCTTCCCGGCGGCCAATCTGCCGATTCTGCGCGCGGTGGCGCTGCCCCAGGAGTATCTCATCACCGCCGAAGAGGCGGATGACTCCGTCTTTCTCGACCGGCTCGAGCGTGCCCTGAAAGAGGACAGCATCCGCCTGGTGCAGTTGCGCGCCAAGGGGCTGGATGACCTGGCCTACCAGGCCCGTGCGGAGAAGACCCTGGAACTGTGCCGGCGCTACGGCGCCAAGTTGCTGCTGAACGCCGATCCCGAGTGGCTGCAGCGGGTCGATGCCGACGGCATTCATCTGACCAGCGCCAGGCTGATGGAGCTCAAGCGACGCCCGGTTCCCAGCGACAAGTGGCTGGGCGCCTCGACCCATGGCGAAGAACAGCTGACCCAGGCCGGGCAGATCGACTGCGACTTCGTCACCCTCTCGCCGTTGGCGCCGACCCCATCGCATCCTGAAGCGGTGACGATCGGGTGGCACGATTTCCAGCAGATGGTGGAGATGGCGGCGATGCCGGTCTTCGCGCTGGGCGGGATGACGCGCCACCATGCGAATCAGGCGCGGGCCGTCGGGGCGCAGGGGATCGCATCGATTCGCGATTTCTGGCGTAACGATTCCTGAGCCACGAGCCACGAGCCACGAGCCACGGGCTACGGGCTAAGAGCCAAGAGCCAAGAGCCAAGAGCCAAGAGCCAAGAGCCAAGAGCCAAGAGC
>NZ_CALFQK010000140.1:0-5617 GCF_937921195.1 uncultured Salinicola sp. | reverse complement strand
CAGATAGGTATACCCGCTGAGGCCTTCCGACAGCTCGCTGACGAACAGTTCGCGCTCTTCGACGCTCAGCGGGCTGGCGATCAGCTGTTCGGTGAGCTTCTGCTTGAGCGCCACGGCGTCGAAGTTGACGTAACCGAGCACGTCGGCGACCGCGTCACCCTGCTGGACGTGGGAGAGCCGCCACTCGCCGTTGTGGTCGAGGGCGACGTCGACCGAGTCGGTATCGCCGAACAGGTTGTGCAGGTCGCCGAGGATCTCCTGATAGGCACCGACCAGAAACAGCCCGATCAGCTTGTCGTCATCGTCGTCCCACTCCGGTAGCGGCAGCGTGCTCTCGAGTCCCTGGCCGTCGACGTAGAGATCGATCCGGCCATCGGAGTCGCAGGTGATGTCCTGGATCACGCCGCGGCGGGTCGGTTCGCGATCCAGCCCGGTCAGCGGCAGCACCGGGAACACCTGATCGATCCCCCACACGTCCGGCAGCGACTGGAACAGCGAGAAGTTGGCGAACAGCTTGTCGGCGAGCTTCTCCGCCAGCTCGTCGGCGATTTCCCGGTGGGCACGGTTGCGGTTGTCGAGACGCTGGTGCAGACGCTGGCACGCGGCGAAGTAGACCGACTCGCCCTCGGCTCGGGCCTGCATGTCGGCCAGTCCCAGCACGAAGCGATCCTGCAGTTCCCCCACGGCCTGGACCACGTCGTGATAGGCCTCGACCAGGTCCCGCGGCTCGCGCATGCCCTCGAGGCGATCGTAGACCCGCCACAGCTCGGCGACGTGGGCGTCGCCCTCGACCCGGCGCTCCGGTTCGATGTGCCCGAGCCGCTCCTCGCCGATCACGTTGGTGACCAGTACCGCATGGTGGGCGGTCAGCGCGCGGCCGGATTCGGAAATCAACCGGGGGTGCGGCAGGTCGTGGGTTTCGCAGATCTGACGGAAGGCCCACACCACGTTGGTGGCGTACTCCTGCATCGAGTAGTTGATCGAACAGAAACTGCGCGAGCGGGTGCCTTCGTAATCCACGCCCAGGCCGCCGCCGACGTCCACCGTATCGATCGGCGCGCCCAGCTCGCGCAGGCTGTGGTAGAAGCGCGCGCATTCGCGCAGGCCGCGCTGGATATCACGGATGTTGGCGATCTGCGAGCCGAGGTGGAAGTGCACCAGTTGCAGGCTGTCCAGGGCGTCGGCGTCGCGCAGCCGCTCGGTGATGGCCAGCAACTGGCTGGCGGTAAGCCCGAACTTGGATTTCTCGCCGCCGGTGTCCTGCCACTTGCCTTTGCCGACGGAGGAGAGCCGGGCGCGCAGGCCGATACGCGGCTTGACCTTGAGCTTTTCGGCCTCCTCCAGGATCAGGCTCAACTCGGAGTATTTCTCGACCACCAGGTAGACCTTGTGGCCGAGCTTTTCCCCCATCAGCGCCAGGCGGATGTACTCGCGATCCTTGTAGCCGTTGCAGACGATCAGCGACGAGCCCTCGTCGCCGGAGAGCGCCAGCACCGCCATCAGCTCCGGCTTGCTGCCCGC
This sequence comes from uncultured Salinicola sp., assembly GCF_937921195.1. Classification (NCBI taxonomy): domain Bacteria; kingdom Pseudomonadati; phylum Pseudomonadota; class Gammaproteobacteria; order Oceanospirillales; family Halomonadaceae; genus Salinicola; species uncultured Salinicola sp. The sequence goes on along the minus strand of NZ_CALFQK010000140.1, from coordinate 4,096 downwards.
TTCCAGCCCGACCCGGCCATGGCCACGCTCCTGGGTGGCGAGAATCTCCTCGACCACGCGACGCTGCTGGTTGACCTTGATCGGATAGACCGCGGTATAGCTGCTCTGGTAGTCCTCCTCCTTCATCGCTCGGTCGAAGGCCATGCAGAGCTGCTCGACGCGGTCGTGGAGGATATCGATGAATCGCACCAGCACCGGCAGACGCAGCCCGGCGTCGCGCAGGCGGTCGACCAGGGTGTCGAGCACCAGCGTCGGCCCGGGCGTTTCGCTGCCCAGCGGGCGGACCAGCGTGCGGCCCTGATCGTCGACATCGAAATAGCCGCTGCCCCACTGATCGATGTTGTAGGTACGGCGGGCCTTGGCGGCGGGGGAAGAATGCTTCATGACGCTCTCCGATCGACCGGCGGTGAACACCCGGCGTGAACGATGACGGTGCCGGGAACGCATTTGGCGCGCATTATGACGATCACGGCCCTGGATGTCAGGGAAAAGCTAGTCGAAAGTCGCCACAGGTACAGTGATTGGCGTCGTTGGCCCGTCTGACGGCGTCGGCTCAGGCGATGGCGTCGGGGAAACCGGGGGGCGCGGCCTCGAGCCGTTTGCCCAGCAGCGTGCGGAAGCGCGCCGGGTCGTGGGGCGTGATGTCGTGGGCCGGCGGATCGACGTGGATCACCAGCAGCCGCGACAGCCAGTAGCGCAGTGCCGTCATCCGCAGCATGGTCGGCCACAGTGCACGCTCGCTGGCGGATAGCGGCCGATGTTGCAGGTAGGGCGCCAGGATCGCCTCGTAGCGCGCGACGTTCAGGCTGCCATCGGCGTCGCTGGCCCAGTCGTTGATCACGATTGCCAGATCGAACAGCAGCTCCCCGGTGCAGCCGTTGTAGAAATCGATGATGCCACCGAGTCGGTCACCGTCGTAGAGGGTATTGTCGCGGAACAGGTCGCCGTGGATGGCGCCCGAGGGCAGCTCGATGCCGTCGAACGCCTGGGTGTAGTCGGCGATCTCGCGGCTCATCAGGGCCTGGTCGTCGTCGGAGAGAAACGGCAGCACCTCGCGATGGCGCCGCATGAGCCAGTCGAGATCCCGCGGGTTGGCGCGCTCGCCGGTGAAGTGCTGCGAGGCCTGGTGCATCCGGCCCAAAGCATCGCCGAGCGCGGCGCACTGGGTCAGGTTCGGGGCGCTGGGGTGGCTGCCCGGCATGCGCGGAAACAGCAGTGCGGGGCGACCGGCCAGGCGCTGCAGGGCGACGCCGTCGCGATCGTGAACCGGCCCCGGCACCGGCAACCGCCGTGCGGCCAGATAGTCCAGCAGGTCGACGAAGAACGGCAGATCCTCGAACTCCCCCTGCTCGAACAGCGTCAGTACCCACTCGCCCTGTTCGGTGGTGACGAAGAAGGTGCTGTTCTCGGTGCCCTGCGGCACGCCCTTGAGCGTCTGCAGGCGGCCGACGGTGTAGCGTTCGAGAAACTCGGCGACCTGATCGTCGCTCAATGGGGTGAATACGGCCATGGGATCTCGGAATCTGGGGCGGACATTAGTGATAAAAAACCGCTGATGAAAAACCGCAGGATAAAAAGGCAGCGCGCATTGTAGCGGCTCGCGAGGCGCTCTCCTACCGGCGATCCAGGCGCTGGTCGGTGTGCGGGCCGGACCGCGGGTGCCTCGAGCCGAAACGCCCGCGGTCCGGCGCCGGCATCACTCCTGTTTGACCCACGCCGGTACCGCAACGCTGGACGCCTCGACGCGGCTGAAGTCGCCGTCGCCGTTGTCGTCGTAGAGGAAATAGGGCTTGCCGTCGGCGGGCACGATGCGGATCGCGTAGAGCTTGCCGTTGACGCGGTACTCGTCGATCGTGCGCTGGCCGTCCTGCTGCGAGGTGATGCTGGGCTGCTCCGCGGGCTGCGCCAACGCGGGCAGCGCCGACCCAGCGATCAGCAGCGCCAGCAGCAGGCTCGCCAGCAGTGCCGTCGTTCGCGATCTTGAGGTCTTTCGCGGCCATCGTGACATGGCGGACTCCTTCGCTGGTCTCGGGGCACGGGCCCCCGGGGGTACGGACGAACCCAGTGTATCGCTTTCCACCCCGCCGACGCAGGGGGGCGAACGCCCTGACGCCGAGCCGTGGCTTGCGTATCATGAGGAGATCGAAAGCCAGCCACGGATCACGCAGCTCATGGCAGATGCCCCCATCGTCCTCGTCGACGGATCGTCCTATCTCTATCGCGCCTTTCACGCGCTGCCGCCGCTCTCTACCTCCGATGGGCAGCCCACCGGCGCCGTCCGCGGCGTGCTGGCGATGCTCAAGAGCCTGATCAAGCAGTATCCGCAGAGCCCGATGGCGGTGGTGTTCGATGCCAAGGGCAAGACCTTCCGCGACGAGATCTACGCCGAGTACAAGGCCCACCGGCCGCCGATGCCGGATGACCTGCGCCCGCAGGTCGAGCCGCTGCACGACTGCGTTCGCGCCCTCGGGCTGCCGCTTTTGTGCATCGAGGGCGTGGAGGCGGACGACGTGATCGGCACGCTGGCACGGCTGGCGACGGAATCCGGCCGCGATGCGGTGATCTCCACCGGCGACAAGGACATGGCCCAGCTGGTCAACCAGCACATCACCCTGGTCAACACCATGAAGGGCGAGACCCTGGATATCGCCGGCGTCGAGGCCAAGTTCGGGATTCCGCCGTCGCTGATCATCGACTACCTGGCGCTGATGGGGGACAAGATCGACAACATTCCCGGCGTGCCGGGCGTGGGGGAGAAGACGGCGCTGGGCCTGTTGCAGGGCATCGGCGGCGGGCTGGACGCGATCTACGCCGACCTCGAGAAAGTCACCACGCTGAGTTTCCGCGGCGCCAAGACGATGCCGAAGAAGCTGGAGGAGAATCGCGAGCAGGCCTATCTCTCCTACCAGCTGGCCACCATCAAGACCGACTGCGAGCTGCCGGTGGGGCTCGACGACCTGCACTTGGCCTCACCCGACCGCGAGGCGCTGAAGGCGCTCTACACCCGGCTCGAGTTCAAGAACTGGCTGGGCGAGTTGCTCGAAGGCAAGGACGAGGGCGTCGACGATGTGGGCGCCGAGAACGCTGGCAAATCGGAAATCGACGAGGACGTGACGCTGACCAAGCCGGCGCGCCACGACCAGACGCTGCTGACGCAGGCGGAATTCGATACCTGGCTCGAGCGGCTGAAAGCCAGCGAAGCGTTCTGCTTCGATCTGGAAACCACGAGTCTCAACTACATGGAGGCCGATATCGTCGGTATCGGCCTCTCGCTGGAGCCCGGCGAGGCGGCCTACATCCCCGTCGGTCATGACTATCTCGACGCGCCGGCGCAGCTGGACCGCGACGCCGTGCTGGCGGCGCTCAAGCCGCTGCTGGAAGACCCCGAGATCGGCAAGATCGGCCAGAACCTCAAGTACGATATTTCGGTGCTGGCGCGCTACCGGATCCGGGTCGCCGGCGCGCTGAACGACACCATGCTCGAGTCCTACGTGCTGAACTCCACCGCGACGCGCCACGACATGGATTCGCTGGCGCTCAAGTATCTCGGCGAGAAGACCATCGGTTTCGAGGAGATCGCCGGCAAGGGCGCCAAGCAGCTCACCTTCAACCAGATCGCGCTGGAAGAGGCCGTGCCCTACGCCTGCGAGGACGTCGACATTACCCTGCGTCTGCATCGCGAACTGCGGCCGAAGGTGGAGGCGTCCGGCCGTCTTGCCGAAGTGCTCGATACCCTCGAGCGACCGCTGATTCCGGTGCTCTCGCACATGGAGCGCAATGGCGTCGCGCTGGATGCCAAGCGCCTCCACACCCAGAGCCAGGAACTGGAAGTCCGTATTCGCGAGCTGGAAACCGAAGCCTTCGAACTGGCCGGCAAGGAGTTCAACCTGGGCTCGCCCAAGCAGCTGGCGGAGATTCTGTTCGAGGAGCAGAAGATCCCGGTGATCAAGAAGACGCCCAAGGGCGCGCCGAGTACCGCCGAGGCCGTGCTCGAGGAGCTGGCGCTGGACTACCCGCTGCCCAAGCTGATCATGTCCCATCGCGGCATGACCAAGCTCAAGTCGACCTACACCGACAAGCTGCCGCGCCTGGTCAA
>NZ_CALFQK010000139.1:0-34386 GCF_937921195.1 uncultured Salinicola sp. | reverse complement strand
TCGATGCATCGGTGGTTTGAGTCGAAACGCAGACCAACGATACCAACTACGCGACTAGCGGGTGACACTGCAAACCTTGCGGCATGCCGATGTCGACGGAAATGGCGGACCGGACGGGACTCGAACCCGCGACCTCCGGCGTGACAGGCCGGCATTCTAACCAACTGAACTACCGGTCCGCATTTTCCAACTGCGACTTGCAACACGTGAACCCGAGCACTACGAAAACGCAGTGGTGGGTGGTACAGGGTTCGAACCTGTGACCCCCAGCTTGTAAGGCTGGTGCTCTCCCAGCTGAGCTAACCACCCGTGGTCACGTGGCGCTGCATTCTACCTGTGACCGGTTGAAAGTCAACAGCTTTTCACCCCGCCTTTCTCCATCCGGATCATCCACTTGCGCCAAGCCGCCGAGCCACGTGGCCGGCAGCTTCGTCGATCAATGTCGACTGCGTGTACGCAAGACGTTTGGGCACCTGCCAGTCATGGTCTCCGCCGTCCATGAAGTGGCACTCGACCTGCACCGGCAGCTCGTACCCTGCGACCTCGTCACGCCGCCCGAACGGGTCGCGGGTTCCCTGGAACAGCAGCACGGGACAGGTAATCTGCGGCCAGTGTTGGAGTCGCAAGCGGGTGGGCTTGCCGGGGGGATGGAACGGGTAACCGAACAGGACCAGCCCCGCCAGGTCGACCCGGGTCGCCAGCAGGCTAGCGACCCGGCCACCCATCGACTTCCCGCCGAACCACAGCGGCGTGTTCTCATCCAGTTCCGTCAGCACCCGACGCCACTCGTCGAGCTCGTCCACCAACGTCTCGACCCTGGGTGGAGGCCGGCGCCTGCCACTCCGATGCACGACGGTCATGTAACCGAACTCCACCGCCACGACCTGGACACCGCGTGCGGCCAGCCGCCGACGCAGCCGAGCCAGGAACTCGGAATCATGGCCCGCGCCCGCACCGTGACAGAGGACGAGGCGCGCGGACGTCGGCGCGCTCCCCTCCACCGCGAATCCGCCCAGGGCGATCTCATGGCGCGAGCCATCGCCCGTCGCCAGCGCCTTGCGCAGCCTTTCGCTATCCTGAGTCGGCACTGTCACCGTAGCGGCCCCCGTCTTGACCTATCGGATAAAAACGCGCCACCCGGGCTGGTGGCCGACGATGGCGCTGCCGGCACTCCCATCGGATGGCTTTTGTGCGTAGGATGACAAAACCTGATCGATCGGTCAGGTTCGATCGAACCAACGACAATAACCAGGACGAACCATGACGCTCAACGTTCTCGTCATCGGCGCCGGCATGGGTGGACTCACCGCAGCGCTGGCCCTGCAGAAATCAGGACATCGGGTCCAGGTGGTCGACCGGGTCCCCGAGCTGCGCCCGGTAGGCGCCGCCATCTCGGTCTGGTCCAACGGCGTCAAGATACTCAAGGCCCTGGGGGTGGGTGACGCCATCGAGCAGGCCAGCGGCCGCATGGACGTCATGGCCTATCACGACCAGGACGGCACCCCACTGACCCGGTTCAGCCTTCGGCCGCTCTACGATGACGTCGGGCAGCGCGCCTGTCCCATCGCCAGAGCGACGTTGCAGCAGGTACTGCTGGACGCCGTCGGCCCGGCCAACGTCACGCTCGGCCTGGCTTGCGTCGGCTACCAGGTGAACGACGACGGCGTCACCGCCGAATTCGCCGATGGCTCGACGCGCCGGGCAGACCTGATCGTGATCGCCGACGGCACGCACTCCAGGCTGCGGGAACGGGCGCTCGGTCGTGCCGTGGCGCGTCGCTACTGCGGCTACGTCAACTGGAACGTACGGGTCGCCGCCACCCCCGACCTCGCCCCTCTCGACCAGTGGGTGCAGTATGTCGGCAATCGCCAGCGCGTCTCGATGATGCCGATGAGCGGCGACCCCGCCACCCCGGAATTCTACTGCTTCTTCGACGTCCCCTTGCCGATCGACACGCCAAACGACCCCGCCGGCTATCGCGACGAGCTCGCACGGCATTTCGCCGGCTGGGCTGAACCGGTCCAGCGTTTGCTCGAACGGTTCGACCCCGCTGCCATGGCCCGCGTCGAGATCCACGACATCGAACCGCTGGAGACGCTGATCGGCGAGCGCGCGGCGATTCTCGGGGATGCCGCCCACGGCATGGCGCCGGACCTGGGCCAGGGTGGCTGCCAGGCGATGGAGGATGCCTGGGTACTGGCGCGGACCCTCGAGGACGCCGGCGATGACGTGGCCGCCGCGCTGAGAGCCTATGACAGAGCCCGCGTCGAGCGGGTGGACGAGATCGTCAGGCGCGCCCGACAGCGCGCCGACACGACCCACGGCGCCGACCCCGCCGCGACACGGGCCTGGTATGCCGAACTGGCCGAGGAGGACGGCACTCGCATCATGGGCGGGATGCGCAAGACGATCCTGGGTGGCCCGCTGGGCTAAAGCGCCAAAGGCCCGCCGGGTCTCCGGCGGGCCTCGTTCACGCTTCCCGGGCGAGCAGATCGAAGGCGTCGATTCGGGTTTCCTGCAACTGGCGCTGCTTCGCTTCCAGCCCCTCGAAATCGAACAGCTCCCGATCGGCGAGTTGCGACGGCGCGACATTGGTCACCGCCTTGAACATCGTCTCGAGCCGGCCGGGATGCTTCACCTCCCACTCGGCCAGCATCTCCTTCACCACCTGGCGCTGCAGGTTGGGCTGGGAGCCGCACAGGTTGCAGGGAATGATCGGGAACGCCATCTGGCGGGAGAATTCGGCGATATCGGCCTCGCGGCAGTAGGCCAGCGGGCGGATGACGATGTTCTTGCCATCGTCCGACAGCAGCTTGGGCGGCATCGCCTTCAGCGAGCCACCGAAGAACATGTTGAGAAACAGCGTCTCCAGAATGTCCTCGCGGTGATGCCCCAGCGCCACCTTGGTCGCCCCGATCTCCTCGGCGAACCCGTAGAGCGAGCCGCGACGCAGCCGCGAGCAGAGCGCGCAGGTGGTCTTGCCTTCCGGGGTCTTCTCCTTGACCACCGAATAGGTGTCGCGCTCCAGGATGTGATAGTTCACGCCCCTGGCATCGAGATACTCGGGCAGCACGTGCTCGGGGAAGCCGGGCTGTTTCTGATCGAGATTGACCGCCACCAGCTCGAAGTCGACCGGCGCGTTGCGCTGCAGATTCATCAGAATCTCCAGCATGGTGTAGGAGTCCTTGCCGCCGGACAGGCAGACCATCACCTTGTCACCGTCATGGATCATCCCGTAGTCGATGATCGCGTTGCCGACCTGGCGACGCAGACGCTTCTGCAGCTTGTTGAACTCGTATTTCTGGGTACCGGTAGATGCTTGCATGGGTCGAGTGACACACAGGGATATGAAGGCGCGCTCATGCTATCACCGCGCCCGGCGACTTGCGATGCCATGCCCGATGGCACGCGCCTAGCCCGCCGCCAGCGCGCCCTGTTTCAGGCGTATGTACATCAGGGCCGTGGTCACCGCATCGCCAAGGGCGGTGTGGCGGCCCATCACCGGCACCTCGAGCGTCTCGGCGACCCGCTCGAAACTCATCGCCGGCTCCAGCTGCGGCCGCATCCGATGCATCTCGCGGCGATAGAGCCGTGCCACGTCGACGCACGGATTGGGCAGCCCGAAGTCGAATAGCGGCCGCAGCTGGCGGTCGATGACCGCCAGGTCGTAATCGATGCACCAGCCCAACAACGGGCGATTGCCGATGAAGTCGAGGAACTTTTCCAGCGCATCTCCCAGCTCGTCGCCATCATTCAAGTCGACCCCGCGCAGGCGATGGATCTTGATGGAGTCGCCGCGCAGACTGGCCGGCGGCCGAAGGCGCAGATCCAGTGAGCCGCTGGTCATCACCCGCTCGCCCTCGAGGCGCACCGCGGCGATCGAGACCAGTTCGGCGGTCCTGGTGTCGAGGCCGGTGGTCTCGCAGTCGATGGCCACCAGCTCGTCACCGAGGTAGGGGCTGAACAGCCAGTCATAGCGACCATGGCCCTGGCGGCGACGATCTGCCGCACGGCGTAGCGAACGTATCATCGCGCTCCTCGTCAATACTCGAGATGAAACCGGTGCGTCAGACGTTGCTGGAAATCCTTGACGATATGCAGCGCCTGGCGCAGCAGGTCGCGCTCCAGCGAGGACAGGTTCTGAACCACGACCAGGTTGGGCTCTTCACTGTTCTGCCGTCCGTCGAGCTGGGTCAGTTGTTGCTTGAGCCGCAATTCGATGAATAGCGCCAGCGCCTCGCCGAGATCCGCGGCAAAGTCCGCTTCCAGCCGCCCCTTTCCGGCAAGCGCTTCCAGTCGGGCCAGGGTGGATGTCGCGGTAATGCGGCACTCCAGCGCCAGGGTGCGCACCCCCTGCACGATCGGAAAGATGCCGCCTTTCTTGATGTCGATACCGTGCCTGGGTTTCTTGAGCGTGCCGAACAGCGTCAGCGGCGCGGCGAAATGCAGTGCAGCCCGAGCCAGATAGGAGAGCAGCAGTTCATCGCGGGAGCAACTGGCGAAGAGGTGTTCGCGCAGGCGATCCAACAGCCGGGTGTCGCCGGCCACGCCACGGGCATCGAGCATGATCGCGAGGTTCATCAGCGAGGCGCCGTCACGGCGTTCGACCCAGCGCGAGACCGTCCTCAGCCAGCCGCTCTCGCTGTCTACCCAGGCCGGGTTCGAGACCATGATATTGCCCGGACACGGCGGATAGCCCAGGGTATAGAGCGTTTCGGTGAAACGCTGCATGGCGAGCGCGCGATCGGGCCAATCACTGTCGTCGGCAACGATCAGCGCATTGTCCTGGTCGGTCTTGAGAATCTGTTCGCCGCGCCCTTCACTGCCCATCACCAACAGGCAGCTCTGGGCGCGATAGCGCGGCTCGATGAGAAACTGATAGGCCTTGTCGACGATGCGACCGTTGAGCGCCGCCAACAGGTCCATGACGAAGCGCAGCTTCACCCCCTGGGCCATGAGCGTTTGGACCAACCCCGGCAGCCTCGCGCTGGCACGGGCCAGCGCCTCGAGATCGTCGGCCTGCTCGAGCTCGAGACCGACCATGTAGGAGCGGCTCGAGAAATGGCTGAGCACGTCGGTCAACTCCACCACGCCGACCGGCCGCCCTTCCTCGACCACCACGACCCTCGCCACCCGATGCCGGGTCATCTGCACCAGCGCCTCGAACAGATACTGATCGGAACCGGTGGCAATCAGCTCGAAGTGGGCGATGGCGACGACCGGACTCGCCTGGGTCGCGCCTGCCGTCACCAACGCATCGAGCAGATCGGTTTTGGTCACCACGCCGAAGCGACCGTCCTTGCCGACCAGTAGACTGTCGGCATGGCTCTCGTTGAGCCGGGCGACCGCCGCGGCGATGGTGGTGGCCGCATCGACGATCAAAGGCGCCCGCATGCACTCGCTGACCCGCGCGAGCATGAAGCCCGCCATGTTGACGCCGCTTGCGATGCGACGCTCGGCCAGCAGGCGGGTCTTCTGCGCCAACCCCCGCCGGAAGAATTCGGCGAAAGTCGGATAATCGTCACACAGGCGCTCGAATAGCGCCTTGGGCATCAGATAGCAGAGACTTTCCTGTTCGACCTTGAATCGATAGCGGCTGGTCCCCTTGAGTATGCTGATGGCGCCGAACAGGTCGCCTGCTGTGTAATGGGCAATGCGCGCCTGTTCGCTCGGCGCGTGAGGATCGAGCTCCGCGACCTCGCCCTTGTGGATGATGTAGACGAATTCGCCGGGCTGGCCGGCCTCGAGAATGATCTCGTCGCGACGGAAATAGAGCAGGTCGACGCCACGAACCACACGCTCACGCCCGCGGTCGTCGAGCAGCGTGAAAGGCGGCTGGGAAAGATCGATGTCGACCATCAGGGGCCCCCCGTCGCCAGGACACTGCACCACGGTCGGATGCCCCGCGACGAACGATCCGGGCGATGATCACGGCATGGCTTCAGGCCTTGCCGGCCGGGCCGGGATGCCTCGCCACGGCCCGCTCCATCCATCGTCATCCTGGCCAAGTCAATTTCCTCCTAGAAGGGGCGCAGCAAACCGAACGCCAGGAGAACGCCAACTATCTGTGCACTGTTGTGGGATTCTATTCCCGCCACCTTCAACTCGCGACTGACTTCTGGCGCCAATACAACCCTGAGAGTGACCATCAGCGTTTAGCAACAAAATGCGTCAATTGATAAAGATGACTTACCTCGATCGATAAATTCAGCTCAGACTCGACACCATTATTGCACTAATGTACCAGACTTTCGTTCCAGAACATCTGGCGCAAGTCATGGTGCTACCCTTGGCTCATATTTAACCGGCTAACCATGCATGCATGACACTACCGCTTTTCCGATACTAAGGTAGGGTATTCAACGCCTTGTTTTCATTAATCAATATTGCTATCAAGTGATTCAGGGAAAGCACATGCCGACAAGGCATCTCACCAAAGACCGATAGCTCCAATAAAGTGCAACTTTAGTCGCCATACAGTGCGTGATAGAAAAGCGCCAATCGGACTTTCCTTCCAGCGCAAAATTCATGCACAGGTGAATCACTCAGGATAAACGTGGTTTGTAAGAAGAGCGATTGTTTTGCCGAATACCCATAAACGAAGAGCCACTCCCCACCCTCAATGACGCGGAGAACGATAATATGGCAGATGACAACTCCAAAGCTGCTGCCTATTGGAAGGCGAATCTGCGCCTGATAACCGGCTGCCTGATCGTCTGGGCGCTGGTCTCCTACGGCTGCGCCATCCTGTTACGCCCCTTGCTCGCCGGCATACCGGTCGGCGGTACCGACCTGGGTTTCTGGTTCGCGCAACAAGGATCCATCCTGGCCTTCATCGGCTTGATCTTCTTCTATGCCTGGAAGATGAACCGGCTGGACAAAAAATTCGGTCTCGGGGAGTAAGCCGGCATGAGTCAATTTGCAATCAACGTTCTCTTCGTCGGCGGCTCTTTTGCCATCTACATCGGCATTGCGATCTGGGCCAAGGCCGGTTCGACCAGGGACTTCTACGTCGCTGGCGGCGGCGTCCACCCGATCACCAACGGTATGGCGATCGGCGCCGACTGGATGTCCGCCGCCTCGTTCATTTCCATGGCGGGGATCATCGCCTCGGCAGGTTATGGCGCCTCCACCTTTCTGATGGGCTGGACCGGTGGCTATGTCCTGCTGGCCCTGCTGCTGGCCCCCTACCTGCGCAAGTTCGGCAAGTTCACCGTCCCTGAATTCATTGGCGACCGCTTCTACAGCAAGTCGGCGCGGATGGTCGCGGTGGTCTGCCTGATCGTCGCTTCGCTCACCTACGTCATCGGTCAGATGGCCGGTGCCGGGGTGGCCTTCTCGCGCTTCCTGGAGGTCGACGCGACCACCGGCCTCATCATTGCCGCCATCGTCGTATTCTTCTATTCGGTCTTGGGGGGAATGAAGGGCATCACCTACACCCAGGTGGCTCAGTACATCGTGCTGATCGTCGCCTACACCATTCCGGCGGTGTTCATCTCGCTGGAGTTGACCGACAACCCGATACCGCCGCTCGGCCTGTTCTCCGACCACAGCGCCTCCGGCGAGCCGCTGCTGTCCAAGCTCAACGAGGTCGTTACCGCGCTGGGCTTCAACGAATACACGGCGATGGTCGACAACAAGCTGAACATGGTGCTGTTCACGCTATCGCTGATGATCGGTACCGCGGGGCTGCCGCACGTGATCATGCGCTTCTTCACCGTGCCCAAGGTCGCCGACGCGCGCTGGTCCGCCGGCTGGGCACTGGTGTTCATCGGCCTGCTCTACCTGACGGCGCCGGCCGTGGCCTCGATGGCCCGCCTCAACCTGGTGACCACCATCTATCCGGACATGGCCGCCCAGGTCGAGAACTACGAGGATGCCGCCGCCAATCCCATCGCCTACGCCGACCGTCCCGACTGGATCCGCACCTGGGAGGAGACCGGGCTGATCACCTTCGACGACAAGAACAACGACGGCAGGATCCAGCTCTACAACGATGCCGCCGACTTCTCCGACCGTGGCTGGCAGGGCAACGAACTGGAGGTCAGCAACGACATCCTGGTACTGGCCAACCCCGAAATCGCCAACCTGCCCGGCTGGGTGGTCGGCCTGATCGCGGCGGGGGGCCTGGCTGCAGCTCTATCCACCGCGGCGGGCCTGTTGCTGGCGATCTCCTCGGCGATCAGTCATGACCTGATCAAGGGGGCGATCAATCCGAAGATCACCGAGAAGGGAGAACTGCGCGCCGCGCGTATCTCGATGTCCGTCGCGATCGTCGTCGCCACCTATCTCGGCGTCAATCCCCCCGGATTCGCCGCCCAGGTCGTGGCGCTGGCCTTCGGTATCGCCGCCGCCTCGCTGTTCCCCGCGCTGATGATGGGAATCTTCTCCAAGCGCATCAACAACAAGGGAGCGATCGCCGGCATGCTCTCGGGGCTGATCTTCACCCTAGTATACATCTTCGTCTACAAGGGCTGGTTCTTCATTCCCGATACCAACAACCTGCCGGATACCGAGGCCAATTGGGTGCTGGGCATTTCGCCGCTATCCATCGGCGCCGTCGGCGCGATCCTCAACTTCGCCGTGGCCTACATGGTCTCCAGCGCCACCGAGGAGCCGCCGCAGGAGATCCAGGACCTGGTGGAAAGCGTACGCTACCCCAAGGGGGCTGGTGTCGCGATCGATCACTAGGCGACAATGCCACCCTGATCAACCAGATTGACGGGTTTCAATCGAATCGGGCTTCCCAGCGGGAAGCCCGATTCTTTGCGCAAGGAATCACCATGATATGGCATTTGGTCGCGGCGGCCTCGGCTGGCGTGGGCGCCGCCGGCATAGCGCTGTTGTTGCGTTCTCTCAGCGGTGGACGCCTGCCTCGCTGGATCATTCCAGCCTGCGCGGGACTGGGTCTGCTGGCCTACCAGATCAGCTACGAGTACGGCTGGTATGAATCCAAGCGCCAGCAGTTGCCCGAGTCGGCGGCGGTGGTATCGACCGAGAAGGGTCGGATGGTGTGGCGCCCGTGGACCTATCTCTATCCGCTGACCACGGCGTTCAGCGTGGTGGATCGCGACAAGCTGGTGACATCACGAGCCGACGGCGAGCGCCTCGTCGAGTTCGTTCTCTATCGTTTCGAAATGCAGTATCGCGACGTGCTGACCCATCAGGCGTACCTGGTCAACTGCAGTACCCGCGAGCGGGTTCCGCTCGTCGGCGATAGCCGCCGGCCCGATATCGACCGTCTGCGTCGTCTTGCGGACGACGACCCGCAACTCAAGACGGTATGCTTCAAGCGCTGATGTAACACGAACACCCTGCAGCACTGCCACGGCGCGCGGGGTCGTGGCTGCCCGCCGGGCCGAGGTTGCCCTAGAATGGTCGCAGATCAAGGGAGAGAGAGTTCATGTTCGAAGGCGGGTTGTTGATCATCGTGGCACTGCTCTACGTCGCCACGTTGTTCGCGATTGCCTGGCGCGGGGATCGCCATGCCAGGCGGCACGGCCCGGCGAGCCGCCGTCCGATCGTCTACAGCCTGGCGCTGGCGGTCTACTGCACCTCCTGGACCTTCTACGGCAGCGTGGGCCAGGCTGCGACCTCGGGCTGGTCCTTCGCCAGCATTTTCGTCGGCCCCGTGCTCGCCTTCCTGCTGTTCTGGCCGGTTATCACCAAGATGATCCGCGTCGCCAAGCGCCAGAACGTGACCTCGATCGCCGACTTCATCGCGTCCCGCTACGGCAAATCCCAGTCCCTGGCGGCGTTCGCCAGCCTGATCGCGCTGATCGGCACGCTGCCTTACATTGCGTTGCAGCTGAAGGCGGTCTCCACCGCATTCCGCGTGATGACCAGCGACGGCCACGCGGTGAAGGCGCCGATCGTCGACGACACCGCCTTCTACATCACCATATTCATGGCGGCGTTCGCGATTCTCTTCGGCACCCGGGATACCAACGCCACCGAGCACCATGAAGGGCTGATCCAGGCCATCGCCTTCGAATCGGTGGTCAAGCTGCTGGTCTTTCTGGTCTTGGGGGCCTACGTCACCTGGGGCATGTTCGATGGACTCGGCGAACTGCTGACGCGTGCCGACACCTACCTGAAACTGCAGCAGCAGCTCACCGAGCAGAACTTCGACACCAGCTTCTGGACCCAGACGTTGCTGGCGATGCTGGCGGTCTTCTGCCTGCCTCGTCAGTTTCACATCACGGTGGTCGAGAACACCCATACCGACGATGCCAAGCGGGCACGCTGGCTGTTCCCGCTCTACCTGGTTGCCATCGGTTTCTTCGTGCTGCCGCTGGCCGCAGCGGGACTCTCGCTGTTCGCCGGCGAAGATCTGGCGCCGGACAGCTACGTCCTCGCGCTGCCGATCGTCGCCGACCAGCCGTGGCTGGCGATGATGACCTTCGTCGGCGGCCTCTCGGCGGCGACCGGCATGGTGATCATGGCGGTCGTCTCCAACGCCATCATGATCTCCAACGAGATCCTGCTGCCGGCGCTGTTCCGGCTGCGCTGGTTCGAAAAGAAACCCCGCGACTACGGCCGCCTGGTGCTGCGCGCCCGACGACTCACCATCGTCGTCATCCTCGCCCTGGCCTATCTCTTCTATCAGATGGTCGCCGAATACAGCTCGCTGGCCGCCACCGGCCTGCTCTCCCTCGCCGCCATCGCGCAGTTCGCGCCAGCGGTGCTGGGCGGGCTCTACTGGAAACGCGGCAATCGCCTGGGCGTGGTGACCGGACTCAACGTCGGTTTCGCGATCTGGGCCTACACCCTGCTGATGCCGGCGCTGATCCAGGCCAACCTGCTACCGCAAGCCTGGCTGGTGGGCGGTCCGCTGGGACTGGAGTGGCTCTCGCCGCTGCACCTGTTCGGCCTCAACGTCACCGACAGCTTCGCCCACGGCGCCATGCTGTCGCTGGGCTTCAATCTGTTCTTCTATATCTTCATCTCGCAGTTGACCCCACAGCGGGTCGTCGAGCGCATCCAGGCCTCGCTGTTCGTCGACAGCATCGAGACCCGCCAGACCACGGTCAACCGCCCCTGGACCGGGGCGACCACCATGGGCGACCTCAAGGTGCTGTGCGAGCGGTTCCTGGGCAAGTCGCAGGTCGAGCGGGCCTTCGACGACTACGCCCGGCGCAACGCCAAGCCGGTGGACAACAACACCCGGGCCTCGATCGACGTCATTCAGTTCACCGAGCGCCTGCTGGCGTCGGTGCTCGGTGCATCGTCAGCGCGAATCGTGGTCAACTCGGCGCTCCAGGGCCGCGGCATCGGGATTTCGGATGTCATCTCGATCGTCGACGAAGCGTCGCAGGTGCTGGAGTTCAACCGCGCCCTGCTGCAGGCCACCATCGAGAACATCAACCAGGGCATCGGGGTGGTCGACCAGAACCTCAACCTGGTGGTGTGGAACCAGCGCTACCTGGAGATTTTCCGTTTCCCGGACAACCTGATCCGGGTCGGCACGCCGATGGAAAAGGTGTTCCGTTACAACGCCCACAACGGCGAATACGGCCCGGGAGATCCGGAGGAACACGTCGAACAGCTGATCGAGAACATCCGCAGCGGCCAGCCCCATCGCTACGAACGCTACCGCCCCGACGGTTCGGTGTTGGAGGTACTGGGCAACCCGATGCCGGGCGGCGGGTTCGTCTACACCTACCAGGACATCACCCAGCAGAAGCGTACCGAGGAAGCGCTGATCCGCTCCGAGAGCAATATCCGCATCTACACCGACAACGTGCCGGCGCTGATCGCCTACTTCGACAAGGAGTGCCGCTATCTCTTCACCAACCGCGCCTACGAGGCGGCCATGGGGATCGACCGCAACGCGGTCATCGGGGAACGGGCGGAGAACGTGCTGCCGCCGCAGACGGCGCGCCAGCGAACGCCCTGGATGCGGCGGGCCCTGCGTGGAGAGCGGGTCACCTTCGAGATCTCGCTCGACGATGGCGATGGTGGCGTCCGCTACATGCTGGTGACCTATACCCCCCATTTCGGCGAGGGCGGGCGCATCCTCGGCTTCTTCGCCCTCTACCAGGACATCACCGAACGGCGACTGGCCGAGATCGCCCTGCGCGAGACCAACGAGAATCTCGAGGAGCGGGTGCGCGAGCGCACCCAGGCGCTATCCGAGGCCAACGCGGCGCTACGCCAGGAGAACCGGGTCCGCGCCGAGGCCGAGCAGGCGCTGCGCCAGGCCAAGCAGACCGCCGAGGATGCCAACGCCTCCAAGACCCGCTTCCTCGCCGCGGCCAGCCACGACCTGCTGCAGCCGCTGAATGCGGCTCGGCTGTTCACCTCGGCGCTCGGCCAGCAGATCGACGAACCGGACCACAGCAGGACCATCGGCCATATCGATAACTCCCTGCAGGCCGCAGAGGAGCTGCTGGGCACGCTGCTCGACATCTCCAAGCTCGATGCCGGCGCGCTCACGCCGCGCCGCAGCCAGTTCCCGCTGGCCGATATCCTGAGGCCGCTGCGCGCCGAATTCGAGGTCATGGCGGACGATCGCGGCCTCGACCTCGACATGGTCTCCACCAGCCTGTGGGTCGACAGCGACGCCCAGATGCTGCGCCGTATCGTGCAGAACTTCCTCTCCAACGCCCTGCGTTACACCCAGCACGGCCGCGTTCTACTGGGCTGCCGGCGCCATGCCGAGCGCGTGGTGATCGAGGTCTGGGATACCGGGCCCGGGATCCCGGAGTCCAAGCTGAGCGAGATCTTCCAGGAGTTCCGACGCCTCGATCAGGCCTCCCGCCACAAGGAGAGCGAGCGCGGGCTGGGACTCGGCCTGTCGATCGCCGAGCGCATGAGCCGGGTGCTGGATCACCCGATCCTGGTCCGCTCCCGGGTCGACATGGGCACCGTCTTCTCGGTCTCCGTGCCCCTGGTGGTCGGCCGACGAGGCGCCGCCGCCCCGGAGGAGAAGGCGCCCGGCAGGCGTGCCAGCAACAAGCTGGTGGGCACGCGGATCCTGTGTATCGACAACGAGCGCCTGATCCTCGAGGGCATGAAGGCGATGCTGGAGGGCTGGGAGTGCGAGGTCTACACCGCCACCTCCATCGGCGGCGCCAAGTCGGCGATCCGCAACATGGGCGGCGACCCGGACGCGATTCTGGCGGACTACCATCTCGACAACGAAGTCACCGGCATGATGGCGCTGGAAGCGCTGGAGGAGCTCTGCGAACAAGCCGTGCCGGGCATCGTCATCACCGCCGACCGCACCGAGGAAGTCGCCGAGGAGATCAAGCGGGGCGGCTACCAGATCCTGCTCAAGCCGGTGCGTCCGGCCGCCCTGCGCGCGCTGATGACGCGTACGCTGCAGGCGAGCCGTGCGTCGAAGCTCTCCAGCGACGACGAATCTTGAATAAACGACTCATTTCGATTCCGCCACCCAGCGACGCCTATTCAGGCCGGCGCTGAGCGATGAATCGTTCAACCGGGGCTTGCGACATGGATGTCGCAAGAGGCGTGTTGGGCAGGACGCCCTTTTGCGCCGACCCGAGTTGATCAGATTCAGTGTTCAGGGTTTCGCCGGTCTGTGGCGTCAATGAGAGGGGGAGCGACGAGGGGGCGAGCGTTAAGCCCCCTCGTCATTACGCAGATGAGTTCGAGAAGTCCTCGGCAGTGAGGTTCCCGCCGATTTCGAATCAGTCGCAGTACCCAGGATATTCACGTTCCCGCCGACCGGCCGCCTCATAATGACAAAAGCCCCGCCAACCTCTCGGTTGGCGGGGCTCGTCGTTCGTGCCCGCGTAGGGCTTCGCGATAGCGCTTCGCGCGCTTACTCGTCGAGGAACGAGCGCAGCGGCTCGGAGCGCGACGGATGGCGCAGCTTGCGCAGCGCCTTGGCTTCGATCTGACGGATACGCTCGCGGGTGACGTCGAACTGCTTGCCGACCTCTTCCAGCGTGTGGTCGGTATTCATGTCGATGCCGAAGCGCATGCGCAGCACCTTGGCCTCCCGCGCGGTGAGCCCACCGAGCACGTTGCGGGTGGCTTCGATCAGGCCCTCGCCGGTGGCGGAGTCGATCGGCAGCACCATGGTGCTGTCCTCGATGAAGTCGCCGAGATGCGAGTCCTCGTCGTCGCCGATCGGCGTCTCCATGGAGATCGGCTCCTTGGCGATCTTGAGCACCTTGCGCACCTTGTCCTCCGGCATCTCGAGGCGCTCGCCCAGCTCTTCCGGGGTCGGTTCGCGGCCCATCTCCTGCAGCATCTGACGCGACACGCGGTTGAGCTTGTTGATGGTCTCGATCATGTGCACCGGAATACGGATGGTGCGCGCCTGGTCGGCAATGGAGCGAGTGATCGCCTGCCGGATCCACCAGGTGGCGTAGGTCGAGAACTTGTAGCCGCGGCGATACTCGAACTTGTCCACCGCCTTCATCAGGCCGATGTTGCCTTCCTGGATCAGGTCCAGGAACTGCAGGCCGCGGTTGGTGTACTTCTTGGCGATCGAGATGACCAGGCGGAGGTTGGCCTCGACCATCTCCTTCTTGGCCCGACGCGCCTTGGCTTCGCCGATGGAGAGACGGCGATTGACCTCTTTCAGCTGGCCAACGCTGAGCAGCACCATCTCCTGCTCGAAGCTGATCTTGCGCTGCGCCCGCTGCACGTCGCCACGGAAAGGTTCGAGACGATCGGCGTACTTGCCGTGCTTGGCGAGGAATTCGTCGAACCAGCCCGCGGAGGCTTCATTCCCCAGAAAAGAGCTGATGAACGTCTTGCGCGGCACTTTGCCCTGCTTGACGAACACCTGCATGATCGCCTTTTCCTGACCACGGATCTGGTCGACGCTGATCCGCACCTGCCCGACCAGTCGTTCGAAGTGCTTCGGCGAGAGCTTGATCGGCGAGAACAGTTCGGCCAGGCGTGCCTGCTCGGCGTTGGCCTCTTCGGAGCCCCTTCCGTGCTTCTCGATGGCGGCCTTGGCGGATTCGTTCTGCTCGCGAATCTGCTCGAAGCGCACCCGCGCTTCCTCGGGATCGGGACCACCCTCGCTGGAGCTGTCGTCTTCTTCGCTGTCTTCGTCGTCTTCTTCATCGTCGTCGCCGCTGATGTCGGCTTCGACTTCCTCGGGCATCTCGACCTCGGCGACACCGGGAATACCTTCATCGGGATCGATGAAGCCGGAGAACAGGTCGGATAGACGTCCCGGCGCTTCCTCGTCCTGGGTCTGATCGTAGACGCCGAGGATGGAATCCACCGCCCCGGGCAGATAGGCCAGGGACGACATCACCTCCCGCAGGCCCTCCTCGATGCGCTTGGCGATCTCGATTTCGCCTTCGCGGGTCAGCAGCTCCACCGTCCCCATCTCGCGCATGTACATGCGCACTGGATCGGTGGTACGCCCGACATCGCTCTCCACCGCTGCCAATGCCGCCACGGCCTCTTCCGCCGCCGACTCGTCGGTGGAATCGTCGGACATCATCAGCGTGTCTTCGTCAGGCGCCTCCTCGACGACATTGATCCCCATGTCATTGATCATGGAGATAATGTCTTCCACCTGATCGGGATCGGCGATATCTTCGGGGAGGTGATCGTTCACTTCGGCGTAGGTCAGGAAGCCCTGCTCCTTGCCGCGTGCGATCAACTCCTTCAAACGTGACTGCTGTGCATTTCCAGCCATAGAAACCCTACTCGACGAAGAAGAATGAAGCACCTGGGGTGACAGCGCGACGCCCCAAAAGCCGGCTAGTATAGCGCGCCCCCGCTTTTTGCTGCCAGCTTCTATTACCTTGCCCGCCAGGTGTGCTAGTGTGTTTGGTTACCTATCTGGTGGCGATCGCCGCCAATTCAACCTTTCCAACCGGGTTACCGGTTGACAACCTCACCGATCGACCACTTCACGCTTCCCTGCCGACAGTCTCGATCTTTATTTTCAACTTTCAATCTCAGCGCGCCCGCGATGCTCCCGATGAACCCACGCTGTCACCGGTGAGCCACGCTACTTAAGCCACTTACACCACTTACGACCCCTCGGCCAACTTGCCGATCAGCTCCCGCAACCGCTGTTTCTCTTCCGGGCTCAGCGCTCCCGGCTGGCGACTCTTTTCCAGCAACTGCCGGTACTCCTCGACCGGGGTCAATCTCGCGCTCTGGCGCTCGAGATAGCGTACCCAGTTGTCCAGCTCGCTGGCTCGCACCTCGCGGGGGATCGCGAGTTCCCGCCGAACCAGTTGGTCGAGCCGCTCCCCTTCCGGGCTGCCGTGGAAATGAGCCAGCAACACCTGGGGACTGCGATAGCGCCCGGCGCGCAGCAGCTGCACCACCTCGCGGCACAAACGCCCATCGGGCACCTCGGCGGGGCACCAGTCGACCGATTCCGGCAAGCCGTCGACCAGCGCCGGCTCGTGCAGCAACAGATGCAATATCCGAGCCGGAATGGTCAGGGAAAGCGTAGCAGTTCCTGAGCGAGTTGCCGGAAGTCCGCGCCGACTTACCCGATCATTACCCTTATCGACCGTCGAAACCGGGTCTGAAGCGGCTTCGGCGTCGCCCTCCGCCGTCATCATCAGCGCCTCGTAGCCGGTGACATCGGTCGTCGCTGCCGGCCGCGGCGCGGGCGCAGCATGATTGACGAACCAGTCGGCAAACTGCGACTGCTCGATCCCGCTACGAGTCGACAACTCCTTAACCAGCAGCGACTTGAGGACCCCCTCGGGGAGATGCTTGAGCGCTTCGAGCACGGCCGTGACGAAACGCTCTCGGCCCTCGACCTGCTTCAGGTCGCGTCCTTCCGCCGCCTGTTCGAACAGGAACTCCGATAGCGGGCTGGCGCAGGTGATGCGGTTCTCGAACGCCTCCTGCCCCTCCCGGCGCACCAGGGTATCCGGATCCTCCCCCTCGGGCAGGAACAGGAAGCGGACCTGACGACCGTCGATCATCGACGGCAGGGCCGTCTGCAACGAGCGACGCGCCGCCTGGCGGCCGGCATTGTCGCCGTCGAAGCAGAACACCACTTCGTCCACCAGCCGAAACAGCCGCTGCAGATGATCGGTCGTCAGCGCCGTGCCCAGGGTGGCGCAAGCGTTACGTATGCCGAACTGCGCCAGGGCCACCACATCCATGTAGCCTTCGACAACCAGCACCCGCGAGAGTTGCCGGTTGGCCTGGCGCGCCTCGAACAACCCGTAGAGTTCGCGCCCCTTGTGGAAGACCGGTGTCTCCGGCGAGTTGAGGTACTTGGGCTTGGCGTCGCCCAGCACCCGCCCGCCGAAGGCGATGGTGCGCCCTTTCCAGTCCCGGATCGGGAACATCACGCGGTCGCGAAAACGGTCGTAGGTGCGCCCGGTCTCCTCGCGGTGCACCAGCAGCCCGTACTCGACCTGGACCGCCTCGCTGATGCCCTGCTCGAGCAGATAGCGCTTGAGCGACTCCCACTCATCCTCGGCGTAGCCAATGCCGAAATCGCGAATGACCTCCTGACTCAGACCGCGCCGGTCGAGGTACTCGCGGGCCTGGCGCCCACCGCCGAGCGCCAGGCGCTCACGAAAGAAGCGCGACGCCAGCTCCAGCAGGTTGACGCCCTCTTCACGCTTCTGCTGACGCTGCCGGGCCCCCGGATCCTCGCCACCTTCCCGCTCGACCTGCATGCCCGCCCGGGAGGCCAGCTGCTCGACGGCCTCGGGAAAACGCAGATTGTCGAACTCCATCAGAAAGCGCAGGGCATTGCCGTGGGCGCTGCAACCGAAGCAGTGGTAGAACTGCTTGTCATGGCTCACCGTGAACGACGGCGAATTTTCCTGATGAAACGGGCAGAGACCACTGTGGTTACGCCCGCTTTTCTTGAGCTGCACTCGCTCGGAGATCACATCGACGATATCGGTACGCGCCAACAGGTCATCGATGAAGCGCTGGGAGATCTGTCCGGCCATGTCGTCAAGGCGCTCTGGAGAATCGGACTGAAGGCTGGGAAGGCTCTATGCTGCCACTGAATATAGACCAGCCGGGAGAGCCCTGCCCATGTGCCGACATCGATGAATGGCGGCGGGGTAAAAACAAACGGCCACCTAGACGGCGGCCGTTTGATCGTCCCTCTGGGTGACCGAAGCCACCGCAGTACGGATCAATACAAGCGTTCGAAACGCTTACGTTCACGCTGCAACTTCTTGGCGTGACGCTTCACGGCAGCCGCAGCTTTACGCTTGCGAACCGCAGTGGGCTTTTCGTAAGTTTCGCGACGGCGGACTTCGGACAGAACCCCGGCTTTTTCGCAGGAGCGTTTGAAGCGACGCAGTGCGACGTCGAACGGCTCGTTATCACGTACTTTAACAGCGGGCATGAAGCACTCACCTACCTTGGGAATTGAGTTCGGTTTGAACGCACACCCGAGAAGACGATCCGGGCGGATTCAGACGGCGTCACGAGAGATGGTCAATCTCCCGCCGATCTCGTCTGCCACGCCACATCCCGGATCTTCAGGGCGCACGACCCAGTCCTGCAGAGCAGAGCATTCTAGTCTCGCCCACGAACCAATGCAAATACCTTTTCGACGGCGTAAACTAGCGCGCCTTCCGCTTCTGCGTTTCCTTCAACGACCCCGACGGATGATTCGACCATGCGCGTGCTGGGTATCGAAACTTCGTGCGACGAAACCGGCGTCGCTCTCTATGACACCGATGGCGGGCTGCTGGCCGATGCACTCTACAGCCAAGTGGCGCTGCACGCCGAGTTCGGTGGCGTAGTGCCGGAGCTGGCCTCCCGCGACCACACCCGCAAGCTGCTGCCACTGGTCGATCAGGTGCTGGCCGACGCGCAGCTGACCAAGCATGACCTGGATGCCATCGCCTACACCGCCGGGCCCGGACTGGTCGGCGCGCTGATGGTCGGCGCCTGCACCGCTCACGGCATGGCACGCGCGCTCGACATCCCGGTGCTCGGCGTGCATCACATGGAAGGCCACCTGCTGGCACCGATGCTGGAGGAGACCGCGCCCGAGTTTCCGTTCGTCGCCCTGCTGGTCTCCGGTGGCCATACACAACTGGTCGACGTGCGCGGCCTGGGCGACTATCGCCTGCTGGGCGAATCCGTCGACGACGCCGCCGGCGAAGCCTTCGACAAGGTCGCCAAGATGCTCGAGCTGCCCTACCCCGGCGGCCCGCAGGTCGCCGCTCTGGCCGAGCGGGGCCGCAGCGAACGCTTTCGATTCCCCCGCCCGATGACCGATCGACCGGGGCTCGACTTCAGTTTTTCCGGGCTCAAGACCCACACCTTGACCGCCCTGCGTCAGCTTCGCGAGCAGGGCGCCCTCGACGATCAGGCTCGGGCCGATGTCGCCCGCGCCTTCGAGGATGCCGTTGTCGATACGCTGATCATCAAGTGCCGGCGAGCCCTCAAGGAGAGCGGCCGGACAAGGCTGGTCGTCGCCGGCGGCGTCAGCGCCAATCGGCGCCTGCGCGAGACGCTGGATATCGCGCTGGCCAGGCTGGGCGCCAGGGCATTCTACCCACGCGGGCGTTTCTGCACCGACAACGGCGCCATGATCGCCTACGCCGGCGCGCAGCGGCTGATTGCCGGCCAGCGCAGCGACGCCATACAGCCGAGGCCACGCTGGCCACTGGCGGAACTGACACCTCCCCCGGCGCCACGCGCTGTCTGAAAAATGCCTGCGCTCGCCGATTTTTCAGACAGCGCTTAATTCCGGTCATCGCCCTCGCGACGATCACGCAGCGCATCTTCTTCATCGAAAGGGTCGGCCAGCGCCGGCTCGTGGGCCTCGCGGCGCCGCTCCCGCCACAGCCGGATGTTCCAGCCGTGCCGGGCCAGCACCAGCAGCGAGAACACGCAGATGACGCCCGTCATCGGCGGCACCAGCCAGTAACTCAGCAGGGGGGCAAGCAGCGCCGACGCCAGCGACGCCACGGCCGCCGTGCGTACTCGCCAGGCGAGCAGGAACCAGCACAGCGCACAGATCAACGCCACCGGCGTTGCCAGCATCAACAGCACGCCAAACGCACTGGCCACCGCCTTGCCGCCTCGCCCCCGGTGCCAGACCGGGCAGCTATGCCCGACCAGCACGCTCAACCCCACCAGGCCCTGGGCCCAGACCGAGAGCGACAGCGCACCGGCCAGCCACAGCACCGGCACCCCCTTGACCGCATCGATCACCAGCGTCACCAGCGCCGGACGCCAGCCGAAGGCCCGCAGGACATTGGAAAACCCCGGGTTCCCCGAACCTGCCCAGCGCGGGTCGCGCAGCCCCCAGGCCCGGCAGACCCAGATCGCGCCGAGCAGCGAGCCACTGAGATAGCCAGCCGCCATCAGCAGGCCGGTGACAACGATCGAAGGCAAGACGTCATTCCCCTTGACCGCGCGGAGCGGACATCATCGAGAGCCCTGATTCTGCCACTCTCATCGCGTACAATCGACGCCACCCTGGACGGTGCGTCGGCTTCGACCCACCGCTCGCACGATGAACGCTGACGGACATCAGCGCTGACGAGGAGGTCGCGTGGATCAGGTAATGATCGAAGGCTTGAGCCTGGAGACGGTGATCGGCGTCTACGATTGGGAACGCAAGGTGCGCCAACGCCTCGAGCTGGACCTGGAGCTTGGCACCGACATTCGTCCGGCGGCCCGTGCCGACGATCTCTCCCAAACGCTCGACTACGCCGCCATCTGCCAGCGCCTCTCCGACTATGCCGACGCCAACGCCCATGGCCTGGTCGAGACGTTTGCGGAGCGCGTCGCGGCGTTGCTGATCGACGAGTTCGGCATCCGCCATTTGCGCCTGACCGTGCGCAAGCCGGGAGCGGTGGCAGCTGCGCGCGCCGTGGGCGTGCGCATCGAGCGCAGCGTCGACTGATGCCACTGGTCGCTCTCGGGCTGGGCAGCAACATCCGGCGCCGGCACCATCTGACCCGGGCCCTGGAGGCGCTGGAGGCGCTTGCCGCGCCTCACCCGCTGCAGCTCTCCCGGGTCTTCGAGAGCCCGGCGGTCGGTTTCGACGACGAGCGCCCGTTCTACAACATGGTAGTGGCCTTCGAGACCGAACTCTCCCCGGCGGCGATCGATCGTCACTGCAAGGCGATCGAACGGGATAACGGCCGCCCGGCCGGCCCGGCCAAGTTCGTCGCCCGCACGCTGGACATCGACCTGCTGCTGTGGGGCGACAGCGTCGAGGGCGACGGCACTCGTCGGCTACCGCGGGAAGACATCGACCGCTATGCTTTCGTTCTTCATCCGCTGGCGGAGCTTCTGCCGACGCACCGGCACCCGGTCAGCGGACTCACGTTCACCGAACTGTGGGCATCTTTCGACGCCGCCGACCAGCCCCACTGGGCGATCGACTTCGTCTGGGGCGAGCGACGGCTATCCCGAAGCGACGACGCCTGATGTCGAAGCCGCGCTCTACCGTGCCCCGAACCCGACGCACCGGGGCAGGCAGCCCGGAGCCGGCAGTTCGAAGAACAGCGGCATGTGCGACAATCTCCACAATCTTTGCCGATTGCCTGAACCGTCACTGCCATGCGTTGCGCCACACTTAGGGACCGTCACCATACGTGAAAAAGCCTGCCCCTATGTCTCTATCGCTCAGCAGTCGACGTGACTGGCCGCGACTGTCACGCCTGAGCTTCAAGCTTTTCGCCATCATCCTGGTCACCAATGTGCTGATCAGCGGCCTGGTGTTCGTGTTCGTCTCGAGGAGCCTGGACGAGGGGTTCGTCAATTATCTGGAACGCAGCCAGTCGACACGCGCCGAGACCCTGGCCAACGCACTGGGAGAGCAGTGGACGCAACGCGGGAGCTGGCAGTGGCTGCGCGACAATCCCCGCGCCTGGCAAAGCCTGGTCCGCAGCCAGCTATGGTCGAGCGACCGCCACCCTCCGACCGGGATCGATCGACAGCTGTCCGACGCCCGCGGCTACGTGCTGCTCGACGAGTTGAGCAACCCCGTCATCGGCGAACCCCTGCTCAAGCCGCCACCACAGGATCTCGACCTGGACATTCCGCCACCGCCGGAGCCGCACTTCGTTCCCATCCGCAGCGGCAACAAGCTGGTGGGGCAACTTGGCTATCTTCCCCCGGAACGCCTCATGGCGCGCATGGACCAGATATTCCTCGAGCGCCAGCAGCGCAACCTCACGATCATCGTCGGCTCGCTGTTTCTCACCTCGCTACTGCTGGCGGGTGGGCTGGCCTGGTGGTTGGGGCGACGCGCCCGTTTCATGACGCTGGCGACCCGGCGACTGACCCTGGGGGACTACAGCGTGCGCCTGTCCGAGCGCGGTCGCGACGAGCTGTCGCGCCTCTCCGCAGATTTCAATCAGCTGGCCGAAACGCTGGAGGCCAACCGGCGCGCGAGGCAGCGCTGGGTTGCAGACATCGCTCATGAACTGCGCACGCCGCTGGCGGTGCTGCGCGGCGAGATCGAAGCCATGCAGGATGGCGTGCGGCCACTGTCGCCGGACAATCTGGGGTCGCTGCAACAGGAGGTCGACCAGCTCGGGCATCTGGTCGAGGATCTGCGCCTGCTCGCCCAGAGCGACGCCGGCGCGCTGGACATGCACCTGGTTCCGGTGGATCTCGAGGAGTCACTGGTTCAGCGGCTCGAGGACAGCGAACCGCGCCTGGAGAGCCACGGCCTGACCCTTGAAATCGACACCGTGCCCGTATGGGTACGCGCCGACAGCCAGCGCCTGCGCCAACTGTGGGACAACCTGCTCTCCAACACCATTGCCTACACCGACGGCCCCGGCACGCTGCGCGTCATGCTGCGGCAACGTCACGACAAGGCGGAAGTGATCTGGGAGGATACGCCGCCGGGGGTGCCGGCCGACGAACTGCCGCGTCTGACCGAACGACTGTATCGGGTGGAAGGCTCACGCAACCGCCGTAGCGGCGGCAGCGGGCTGGGTCTCTCCATCGCCCGAGCGCTGATCGAGGCCCAGGGCGGCGTACTGACACCTTCCGCTTCGCCACTGGGCGGATTGCGCTGGACGCTGGCATTTCCGCTGGACCTGCCCGCTGAATCCTCGGCCGAGCCCTGCCTTCCCGCCGGGAAAGCAGCCAGCAGCGACGGCAGCCATACCAATCGATAGGGAGCCGGTTTGATGAACGACACCATTCTGATCGTCGAGGATGAACCCAAGATCGCCCGCCTGGTCGCCGACTACCTGTCGAAGAGCGGCTATGCCTCCGATCATATCGACCACGGCAACGCCGTCATGGAGTGGCTGGAGGAGAACCAGCCGATGCTGGTGCTGCTCGATCTGATGCTGCCCGGTACCGACGGCCTCACGCTGTGCCGCCAGATTCGCGAGCGATTCCCCGCCATACCGGTGATCATGCTGACCGCACGGGTCGAGGAGGTGGATCGATTGCTGGGGCTCGAGCTGGGCGCCGACGATTACATCTGC
Organism: uncultured Salinicola sp.; assembly: GCF_937921195.1. Taxonomy (NCBI): domain Bacteria; kingdom Pseudomonadati; phylum Pseudomonadota; class Gammaproteobacteria; order Oceanospirillales; family Halomonadaceae; genus Salinicola; species uncultured Salinicola sp. The sequence goes on along the minus strand of NZ_CALFQK010000139.1, from coordinate 11,017 downwards.
AAACCCTTCAGCCCCCGGGAGGTGGTGGCGCGCGTCAAGGCCGTGCTCCGCCGCAGCCATGGCATCACGAGCGCGGACGACGCCGGCAGCGAAGGCGACCACCTGACCCTGGACGAGGATGGCTGGCGCGCCATGGCGGGGAGCGAGGACCTCAATCTCACCGCCGTCGAGTTCCAGTTGCTCAAGGTGATGATGCACAGCCCAGGCCGGATATTCTCCCGCGACCAGTTGATGGACCACATGTACCGCGACCACCGCATCGTCTCCGAGCGCACCGTCGACAGTCACGTCAAGAAACTGCGCCGCAAGATCGCCGACGTCTGGCCGGAACGGGACATCATTCGCTCGGTCTACGGGGTCGGCTACAAGTACCAGCCGGAAGAGTGAGGCCAGCGGTCGGCCGGCCCCGGGAAACGAGGGAGGCCCTCCCCCTGCCGTAGCGCTTCTTCCTTCGGCGCCTACAGGGAAGCGCTCTTCAGGAAGCCTTCGGCGTCCCTCGCCGAGAAGAACACCAGCGTCACTTCCAGGCGGGGCAGCGTGGGCAACCGCTCGCGCATCACCTCCGCCACGATGCCAGCGGCCGCGTCGGCCGGATAGCCGTAGATGCCCGTCGAGATGGCCGGGAACGCCAGCCGCTCGAACCGATGCTCGGCGGCGAGATGCAAGGCGTTACGGTAGCAGTCGGCCAGCAGTTCGGAACGATCTTCCGACTTGGCGAATACCGGCCCGACCGTATGGATGACGTGACGCGCCGGCAGCTTGAAACCGGGCGTCATCGCCACTTCACCGACGGGCAATCCGTCCGGCCAGACCGTGCGCCGCAGTTCCCGGCACGCCTCGAGCAGCTGCGGGCCTGCCGCGCGGTGAATCGCCCCATCGACACCGCCACCGCCCTGCAGGCTCTTGTTGGCGGCATTGACGATGGCATCGCCCTCGAACCGGGTGATGTCGCCCTCGGCGACGGCCAGGCGATCGCCCTGCCAGTGAATCTTCATTGCGACCTCCGCTAGGCAACATGCGCTCTTGTCATCCACCAACGTAGGTCGCGATACCCACTTTCGCGAATCAGGACGCCTGGCGACTCACCCCGGCGGTGTCGGGCGGGGCAGGGGCGACCGGCACCGTATCCGCCTCACCACGCTTGAGCAGTGCGTAGCCGACCCCGGTGATCACCGAGCCGGCGGCAATGGCGACCAGGTAGAGCAGCGCCAGGTTGACCGCGTTCGGGATCAGCAGCACGAACAGACCGCCGTGGGGTGCCATCAGCTTGACGCCGAACCACATCGAAAGCGCCCCGGTCACCGCACCGCCGAGCATCGAGATCGGAATCACCCGCAGCGGATCCTTGGCGGCAAAGGGGATCGCCCCCTCGCTGATGAAGCAGAGGCCCAGCACGAACGACGCCTTGCCCGCCTCTCGCTCGGCCTGGGCGAACCGGCTGCGCCTCAGGAACGTGGCCAGCCCCATGCCGATGGGCGGCACCATGCCCGCGGCCATGATCGCCGCCATCGGCATGTAGGTCTCAGTCGACAGCAGCCCCACCCCGAAGGTATAGGCTGCCTTGTTGACCGGCCCACCCAGGTCGAAGCACATCATCGCGCCGAGCAGCACGCCCAGCAGGACCGCGTTGGTCGACCCCATGTTGTTGAGGAAGGTGGTCAATGTCGACAGCAGCGCCGCCACCGGGGTGCCGACCACGTAGATCATGACCAGCCCGGTGAACAGGCTCGCCAACAGCGGGATGATCAGGATCGGCTTGAGCGACTCCACGCTGGCCGGCAGCTTGACGTAGCGCGTCACCGCCCTGGCCGAGTAGCCGGCCAGGAAGCCCGCGAGGATCCCGCCGATGAAACCGGCCCCCAGGGTGGAGGCCAGCATCCCGCCGATCATCCCTGGCGCGATGCCGGGACGGTCGGCGATGGAGTAGGCGATATAGCCGGCCAGCACCGGCACCATCAAGGCGAAGGCGGTACCGCCCCCGATCTGCATCAGCGCCGCCGCCAGCGTCCCTTCCTGCTCGTAGGCCTTGATCCCGAACACGAACGAGAGCGCGATACAGAGCCCGCCCGCCACCACCATCGGCAGCATGAACGAGACACCGGTCAGCAGGTGCTTGTAGAACCCGCGCTCCTTCGCGCTCTTGCGCTCGCCGCCGGCCCCTTTGTTGCTGCCGACCGACTCTACCTGCGCCTCCTCGAGGGCCTTCTGGATCGTCTGCTGCGGCTGCTTGAGCGCGCTGCCGGTGGAGGTGCGGTAGATCGGCTTGCCGGCGAAACGGGTGTCGTCGACCTCGATGTCACAGGCCAGCAGCACGATATCCGCCGCCTCGATGTCCGCTTCACCGATCGGATTCTGCGCCCCCACGGAGCCCTGGGTCTCGACGTGGATCCGGTGGCCCAGCGCCCGGCCGGCCTGCTCGAGGGCCTCGGCGGCCATGAAAGTGTGCGCGACCCCGGTTGGGCAGGCCGTCACCGCGACGATACGTCTGGCCCGTGAAGGCTCCGCCTCGGCCACCGCCGGGGCATTCGCAGGTTCGCTGGCGGCGTCGAACGCCGTCGCCTCGCGGGCGGCACGCTCGAGAAACGCCTCGGGATCGGGCAGCGCCTGCTGGACCGCTGCGCGATAGAGCCGCTTGCCGACGAAGCGCGACGGCTCGGGCACCCGATCGGCGGCCACCACGACCAGGTCCGCCTCGGCGATCGCCTGTTCCGATACCGGTGCGACCGGTTCGAGTTCGCCGTGCATCTCCACCCGGGGCTGCCAGCCGCGACGCAGCGCGGCCTGCTCCAGACGCCGCGCGGCCAGAAAGGTCGTCGCCATGCCGCTGGGGCAGGCCGTAATCAGAATGACGTTCATGCGTTCACCGTTCATGCCCCCTCCTGACGTGCGTCGCCGCAGCGAGTGACACGCGTCTGTTGCAGTAATTGCTGGAAATCCTCGACGTGCGGATCACCGACGCCGACATGCCGGACCGCTTCTGCCGCCAGCGCCGTTGCCTGGCGCAGGGCGTCCTGCGGTGACTGACCCGCGATCACCCCATGCAGCAGCGCGGCCAGCAGGGTGTCGCCGGCCCCCACCGTACTCTTGACCTCGACCCTGGGCGGGGTCGCCCGCCATGCGCCGCGCCGGCTGATCCACAGCGTGCCCTCCGCGCCCAGCGACAGTATCGACTCCTCGATGCCGGCCGCATGCAGCCGCCGGGCCGCATCGAGCTGTGATGCCTGTTCGTCCAGCGGACCGCCGGCCCACTCGGCCAGCTCCTGCTCGTTGGGCTTGACCGCGTGAGGCGAAACCGCCAGCGCTGCCGCCAGCGCCGGCCCGCTGGTATCGACCCAGATCGGGATACCGCTCGCCTTGAGCGTTTCGATCAGCGCGGCGAAGTCCGCCGCGGTGACGCCCGGCGGCAGGCTGCCGGTGACCACCACGGCCGACGGCGCCGAAGTCTCGCAGCAGGCGACCAGCGCGGCGGTCAGCTCGGCCAGTGCGGCCCCGGAGACCTCGACCCCAGGGCCGTTGACGTCGGTCACCCGGCCGTCGTCCTCGGCCAGCTTGGCGTTGATCCGGGTCTCGCCGGGCAGGCGCAGGCTGGCATCCTCGATGCCGTCGCGCCGGCAGGCCTGGACGAACGCGGTGTCATTGTCCGCGCCCAGAAAGCCCGACAGCGTCACGCGGTGGCCCAGCGCCACCAGCACCTGGGCAACGTTGAGTCCCTTGCCGGCCGCTGCCAGATGCGACGACCGCGTGCGATTGACCGCCCCCGGCTCGAGTCGCGGCAACTGGATCGACAGATCCAGCGCCGGGTTGAGCGTCACCACCAGCACATGCGCCATCAGAGTGCCTCCAGCGCATCGCGCACGGCCTGGCTGGTGGCCTGGGCCAGTGCCGTCTCGGCATGTAGCCGCGCCGTTGCCTGGGTGATGCCGCGCAGGCGGGCCTTGACCATGGGTACCTGGCGCACCGACACCGAGAGCTCGTCGACCCCCAGCCCGACCAGCACCGGCACCGCGGCGGCGTCCGAGCCCAGTTCGCCGCAGACGCCGACCCACTTGCCCTCGGCATGGGCGGCATCCACCGTCATCTGGATCAGCCGCAGTACCGCCGGATGCAGGCCATCCGCCTGGGACGAGAGCTCGGGATGGCCACGGTCGATCGCCAGGGTGTACTGGGTCAGGTCGTTGGTGCCGACGGAGAAGAAATCGACCTCCGCCGCCAGGCTAGGCGCCAGCAGCGCTGCGGAAGGAATCTCGATCATCACCCCGACCTGGACGTCCGCCGCGCCGATCTCCTGCTGCAGCCGGTCGACGATTGCCCTGGCCTGGCGGTACTCGTCGACGTCCTTGACCATCGGGAACATGATCCGCAACGGACGATCGCCGGCGGCGGTCAACAGTGCCCGCAGCTGGGTTTCGAGGACGTCGGGGCGGGTCAGCGCCAGCCGGATGCCGCGCAGACCGAGAAACGGATTGTCCTCCGCCGCCACCGGCCAGTAGGGCAGCGGCTTGTCGCCACCGACGTCCAGCGTGCGCGCCACCAGCGGACGGCCATCGAGGGCATCGAAGGCGCGTTGGTACTCACCGATCTGGGTCTCCAGATCCGGCGCCTCCGGATGCGCCATGAACAGGAACTCGGTGCGCAACAGCCCGACGCCCTCGGCGCCCTGCTCGACGGCATCCGCGGCGTGGGCGGTGTTGCCCAGGTTGGCGGCGACCTCGACGCGGCGGCCATCCGCCGTGCGACCCTCCTCGAATCGCGAGCCGTGGGCCTCGCGGCGCAGTCGCTCCAGCTCCTTGAGCCGCAGTTCGGCGCGATCGCGGCGCTCCGCGCTGGGACGCACGATCACCCGGCCGAGATCGCCATCGAGGATCAGTTCATCGTCGTTGGCGAGCGTCAGGGCCCGCGGGCCGGCGCCCACCACCGCAGGGATGCCCAGCGCCCGCGCCAGGATGGCGCTGTGGGAAGTGGCGCCACCGCGGGCGGTCAGCAGTCCCCGCACCTGGGCGGTGTCGAGACGCGCCACGTCGGAGGGCCCGATGTCGTCGGTGACCAGAATGTACGGGCGCTGCGGCGGTGTCGGCATCTTCACCCCGCACAACACGCCGAGCACGCGACGGCCCACGTCACGAAGATCCGCTGCCCGTTCGGCCAGGAGGCGGTCCGCCAGCACTTCCTGGGCACGGGCGGCGGTATCGATCGCCTGCCACCAGGCGGCTTCGGCGCTCAGGCCATCGCGCATGCCTTCGAAGGCCGCTTCGTGCAGCTCGGGATCGTCGAGCATCTCGGCGTGCATGGAGAGAATCTCGGCCACGTCGCCGCCCTTGGCGGTGCCGATCAGCGCGCGCAGCTGGTCACGCGCCTCGCTCAGGCTGGCCCCCAGACGCTCCCGCTGGCGTTCGGCATCCCCTTGTTGCTCCGGCGCCAGATCGCGAGCCCGCTCGGGATAATCGAAGCTGGGCGCGCGCATCACGAAGACCGGCGCGATCGCCAGGCCCGGCGAGGCGGCAGTGGCCGGCAGTACCGTGTCGTCGGCGACAGGCTCCTGCGGGGCCTCTTCCGGTCGCGCCGCGCTCTTGTCTCGAGACGCATGATCGGCGAGGCCGCCATCCGCCAGCGGGCGCACCGACTCACCGAGCCCGGCCTTGACGGCGGCGACCATCGCCGCCAGCGCCGCCTGGGCCCCCTCCCCCTCGGCGGAGAAGATCAGCGTCTGACCGCGTCGGGCACCCAGCCCGATTACCTTGGTGAGGCTGGCGGCGGAAACCGTCTCCGCCGCGCCCTCCATCAGGCGCACGCGGACCGGCAGCGGCTGCTCGCGGGCCGCCTGGACCAGCAGCTTGGCAGGCCGTGCGTGCAGGCCATGCGCATTGAGCAGCGTTGCCCGGGCGGTCTCGGCACGACTCGACTCGCCGGACAACCGCGCCAGGACATGATCCGCATCGGCATCGACCAGCGCCTCGCCTTCACCGCTATCCAGCAGATCCGCCAGCCGCTCCAGCAGCGCCCGGTGAACGTCGCCTTGCGCCGCGACGCAGAAGACGCCATTGACCACGCCTTTCGGACCGCTGAACGACCGCTCCGGTGTCGCCAGCGCCAGCGCCGGCTGGCTGACGCCGAGGGAAGCACTCACCAGCCACAGCCCCTGACCGAGCGCGACCGGCTCCTGCTCGGTGATCGCGGCGACGAAGCGCGCATCGACGCACTCCGCCTGGCGCAGTCGCGCCGCCGCCGCCAGCGCCAGCTCGAAACGGTCCCGCGCCGGGAAACCCAGGCACAGCGTGCCGGCGTCCAGACGAGCCCTGGCCGGCGGTTTGGCGAGCAGCGCCACCATCGCTTCGGCGCTGTCGGCGTTGGCGATGCGCTCGGCGACCCCTTCGTCGTCGAGGACGTGGGTCAAGCGGCGCAGCACGTCGAGATGCTCGTCGCTGGCGGCGGCGATCGCCACCAGCAGGAACACCCGGTTGCCGTCGTGCCAGGTCACGCCAGACGGGAACTGCAGCAGACGAACGCCGGTTCGATGGATCTGCCCGCGGCTCTCCGGGGTGCCGTGGGGAATGGCGATACCGCTGCCGAGGAAGGTCGAGCCCTGCGCCTCGCGGGCATGCAGGGCATCGCGATAGTCGGCTTCGACCAGACCGGCCTCGTGCAACGAGGCGGCGGCCTGATCCAGCGCCGCCTGCCAACTGTCGGCCTGGCAATCAAGCGCCGCGTCTTGCGGCTGGAGGGTCAACATAAGGATCTCTCCGAGTGGGTCGTTCGATGCACGATACGCGGCCCGCAGCCGCAGCGAAATCGGCGGGGCAGGCGGATTCATGGACGCTAGCTGAATCGTGTCACCTCAATGGCACCAATGCTCTCTGCTGACGCGCGGTTTGGCAAGCTAGACCTTCGCCTCACGCCCGTCCCGGCACGGTCGCCGCCGAAATCGGACTGGGCCGACAGGACCCGACGCGGTATCGTTCAGACCGTGAAAATGCGCCGCCCTCTCCCATGGACATCGCAGGAGCCCTGCATGAAGCTTGCCGATATCGCCCGACTGGCCGGCGTTTCCCGCACCACCGCCAGCTATGTTCTCAACGGCCAGGCCAAGGCGAGGCGCATCAGCGAAGCCACGATGGCACGGGTGCTGGCCGTCGCCAACGCCCACGACTACCGAATCGATGCCCAGGCGGCGGCACTGCGGGGAGGCGACAGCCGCACCCTGGGCCTGATCGTGCCGGATCTGGAGAACGGCAGCTACGCACGGTTGGCCAAGCGCCTCGAGCATGGCGCGCGCCGGCAGGGCTATCAGTTGTTGATCGCCGGTTCCGACGACGACCCGCAGAGCGAGCGCGAAGTCGCGAGATCCCTGCGCGCCCAGCGCTGCGACGTGCTGTTGGTGGCCAGCAGCTTGAGCCCCCGGGACCCTTTCTATGTCGAACTGCTGGCGCAGGGACTACCGATCATCGCCATCGACCGACCGCTGGATCCCGAACGCTTCGTCAACATCGTGACCAACGGTCGGGCCGCCGGCGAGATGTTGACCCGTTCGGTGCTGGCCGACGAGGTGACGGACGTGGTGTGGCTGGACGCCGTACCGGATCTCTCGATCAGCACCGAGCGGCGGCGCGGCTTTCTGGATGCCCTGGCCGGCGAGCCCCGGTGCCGTCCCCGCTGCTTCAGCGGCGAGCGCTACGATCACGATAGCGGTGCCTCGCTGATGCAGCGGCTGCTGGATGACGACGGCTTGCCGGACGCCATCGTCACCGCCTCCTATACCCTGATGGACGGCCTGCTCGACGTGCTGCTCGAACACGGCACCCCACCGGCCGACCTGCGCCTGGCCACCTTCGGCGACGACCGGCTACTCGATTTCCTGCCCTGCAAGGTGAACTCGCTGCCCCAGGACCACGACCGTGTCGCCGAACAGGCGCTGGCGAGAGCCATGCAAGCGGCCCGTGGCGACTACAGGCCGGGGCTGGACGTGATCGACAGGACGCTCAAGCGACGGCGCTGAACGCGATGCGATGGATCCTCCCCGGAAGCGTGGCCGGGAGCCACGACTGAAGTATGCTTGGCCCATCGATGCTTTCAGGAACCTGCGACTTGTCAGACGACCTCCCCGACATCCTGGCCGGGCCGATACTCCGCCGGGCGGCGCCCCAGCGACTGGTGCTGTGGCTGGCCGCATCGCGCCCGCTCGAGTTCCGGCTGACCCTGATCACCGACGACGCGTCGCGAACCCATGAGCTGGCAACGGCAACGACACGGGTGGAGGTGGGCGCCCGTGCCCACCTCTACCTGATCGACCTGGAGCTGGATGCCGCCCTGCCCCAGGATGTCCGCATCGCCTACGACCTCGCCTATCGTGGCGAGTCCGGATGGCACTCGATCGGCGACTGGGGCAAGTCACTGTGCTACGGCAGCGAACCGCTACCCACGCTGGTGCTGCGCTCGCGCTACGACAACCTGCTTCATGGCTCCTGCCGCAAACCCCACCACCCCAGCGAGGACGGCCTGGTGCGCGCCGACCGCTGGCTGGATGGCTGCCATGAAGACGCCGCCGCCAGGCCGGCGGCACTGCTGCTGACCGGGGACCAGATCTACGCCGACGACGTCGCTGGCCCGATGCTGGCCGCCATCCATGCGTTGATCGCCCGCCTCGGCCTCTACGACGAATGCCTGGAAGGCACGGACATCGCCAGCGGCAGCGAACTCTACGCCCGCGACGAGACCTACTATCATCGTGACGAGCTGCTGCCGGCGATCCGTTCCACCGAGGCACTGCGCGAGAAGTTCTTCGGTGGCGTGCGCAAGCCGATCTTCACCACCGCCAGCGCGGAAAACCACCTGATCACCTTTGCCGAACTGCTGGCGATGTACCTGCTGGTATGGTCGCCGACACCCTGGCGGCTGATCGAGGTCGAGATGCCGCAACTGGCCGCGGAGGAGCAGGACCGCTACCGCGACGAGCAGCGGCATATCGATGCTTTCGTCACCGGTCTGCCGGGCGTGGCACGCCTATTCGCCCATCTGCCCACGCTGATGATCTTCGACGACCACGACGTCACCGACGACTGGAACCTCTCCGCTGCCTGGGAGGCCGCGGTCTACGATCACCCCTTCTCGCGCCGGATCGTGGGCAACGCCCTGATCGCGTACCTGTTCTGCCAGGGCTGGGGCAACGATCCCGATGGACTGGCCGAAGCGCTGAGCGCCAGTCGCGAATGGCTGGACTCCGCCAGCGGTGACGGCGCTTTCGACTGCCAGCTGCAGGACCGGCTGGTGACCCGGCTGCTGCGTTTCACCGGCTGGGGCTATACAATCGAGTCGACGCCTCGGCTGGTCGTGCTGGATACGCGCACCCGGCGCTGGCGCAGCGAACGCCGCCGGCACCACCCCTCGGGGCTGATGGACTGGGAGGCGCTGAGCGAGTTCCAGCAGGAGCTGCTCGGGGAGCCGTCGGTGATCATCGTCTCCCCGGCGCCGATCTTCGGCGTCAAGCTGATCGAGGGCATCCAGCGTGTGTTCACCTGGTTCGGCAAGCCGCTGCTGGTCGATGCGGAGAACTGGATGGCACACCCCGGCGCCGCCCAAACCATGCTCAATATCCTGCGCCACAGCCGCACGCCGCAGCGTTACGTGATCCTCTCCGGCGACGTCCACTACTCCTTCGTCTATGCGATCACCATCCGCCAGCGCCGCGACAGTCCCCGCATGTGGCAGATCACCAGCAGCGGTCTCAAGAACACCTTCCCCGATACGCTGCTCGACTGGTTCGACCGTCTCAATCGCTGGCTCTATGCGCCCTGGTCGCCGCTCAACTGGCTCACCAAGCGTCGCCGCATGCTGATCGAGCCTTACCGACCCGAGCGCCGCTCGAAAGGCGAGCGGCTGTGGAATCGCGCCGGTATCGGCCAGGTCTGCCTGGACGATCACGGCGCCCCGAGCGAGGTGACGCAACTGGGGGCAGACGACTGCGACACACGTTTCTCCAAGGAGCCCCGATGAGCGCGATACGCCTGGCCCGCGCCACCGACCGGCAGGCCGTGGAAGCGCTGGTCACCGCGGCCTACGGCCATTACGTCGAGCGTATCGGCAAGACACCCGGTCCGATCCGCGATATCGGCGACAATCGCTATGCCCGTCATATCGCGGCCGGCCACGTCAATCTGCTGGTGGAAGGCGACGAGGTGGTCGGACTGCTGGTGCTGATCCCCAAACCCGACACGCTGCTGCTCGACAACGTGGCGGTGGCTCCCGCCGCACAGGGCCGTGGATTCGGCCGCGAGCTGATGGCACTGGCGGAGACCCGGGCCAGACAGCTGGGCTTCGATAACGTGACGCTCTACACCCAGGAACTGATGCACGAGAACCTGGCGATCTATCGGCGCTACGGCTATGTGGAGACGCATCGCGCCGAGGAGGCCGGATTGAGGCGGATCTACCTGCGCAAACCGCTCTCCTGAAGGCTGGCCTCACGCCAATGCGAACCGCCGCACCCCGGCAAGGGCGCGGCGGTCGAGACGGGGTCACCACCGGTGGTCAAACGGCCCGCGCCACGCCTCGGGCCGGCTCGACATCGCCGAACGTGCCGGAGGTACCCTCCACATCGCGCAGCTCGACCACGATGCCGCGGGAAGACGCGTTGCCGACGAAACGGTCGATATCCTCGCGAATGTCCGGATCGATGTAGTTGGCGCCGGTGGCATCGATGATCAGCTCGCCGTTGTCCGGCACCGCGTCGAGATACTGGCGCATCTCCTCACGGTTCAAAAACGAGACGTCCTGCTGGAACTTGAGCAGCATGTGATCGCCACGCCGGGTGCAGGCAATCGCCGAACGATAGCCGGACTGCAGCAGAAAGTAGAGACTGCACACCAGCCCCACCAGCACGCCCATCAGCAGATCGGTGGCGAGAATCGTGATCACCGTCACGGTGAACGGGATGAAACGACGCATCCCCTCGCGATACTGCTCCATGAACAGCGCCGGCTTGGCCAGTTTGTAGCCGGTGTGCAGCAGGATCGCCGCCAGCGTGGCC
>NZ_CALFQK010000138.1:0-6104 GCF_937921195.1 uncultured Salinicola sp. | reverse complement strand
GTCCGGGGGCGGTGGATGCCCTGCTGGAGGCCGCCCGGATGTGGCCCGATGCGGGCCTTCTGGCCCCGCGCCTCGTCGAATCCGATGGGCGCTTCTTCTTCCAGGCACGCTCGCTGCTGGCGCCCTATCTCGCCAATCCCGGCGGCCGGCCCGCGCTGCCACTGGGCCAGCGTCAGCGACAGGCCCAGCACCAGTATCAGCGCCCCGCCTGCCAGGCCGACCCACGACTGCCACTGGCCGCCGCCCCTGGCGGGCTTGAGGTGGCGCTTGACCCAGTCGCGCGCCAGCACGCTGAGCAGGGCCAGCGAGGAGACGGTCAGCGCCGTTCCCAGCGACATCGCCAGGACCGCGACCACGCCCTTGCCGAACTGATCCAGCAGTGAGGCCGCGCCCAGCAGCAGCACCGCACCGCTGCAGGGGCGGATGCCGATCGACAGTACCGTCAGCAGCGCCACGCGCCAGTCCCCCGCCTGTCGGGGATCGATATGGTGATCGTGACCGCAACCGCAGTGGGCGTCGCGGGTATGTCGCTGCGATGGCACCATCGGACCCAGCGACGAATGAGGCGACACCGGGCTGGTCGTGACGGGCGTGAAAGCCGGGGGCACGGTGGTCGCGGCAGCGTTGCTGGCGGTATGGCGCGATCGCCACAGGCGCCGCAGCGACCGGATACAGAGCCACAGCCCGACCAGGGTAACGATCGCGAAGCTCGCCAGCTCCGCCTGATCGATGCTGCCCATCGCCTGCCGGGTCAACCATCCCAGACCGAACACCAGGACACCGATGATGGCGATCGCCATCACGCCCTGCAGCAGCGCCGCCAGCACGGAGAGGCCCAGCGCGCGACGCCAGGCGCCCCCCTGCGAGGCCAGGTAGGTACTCAGCACCACCTTGCCGTGGCCCGGCCCCGCGGCATGGAAGACGCCGTAGCCGAAGCTCACCCCGAGCAGCACGCCCCAGGTCGTCACGTCGGGGGTACGCTTCAGCGCACTGACGGCCTCGACCAGGGCGTGATAGAACTCGCCCTGCCAGAAGACGATCTGCACCGCGACCTGCTGCCACCACCCCAATGCATAACCGACCCCACCCAGGCCGATCAGCAGCGCCAGCGGCACCAGGAATCTCAGCGTCGTTCTCAGCCCGGGCACGCGATCTCTCCTGTCTCGGCAAAGAAGCGCCCGAGGTTGGGCTCGCCGCTCTCGCCCTTGTCCAGCATGGCCGCCTCCATCACCTTCTGCGGGTCCGGGGTCGCCTTGACGATCCGGGTGGTGCAGCCTGCCGACGGGTGGTCGAGCTTCAGGGCATCGGGCAGCGGCTGGGAGCCGTCCTCGTTGGCCTCGTGCACCATCTCGATGTAGTAGGTGGGATCGAAGATCCGATAGCTCAGGGTATGGCCGGCCAGCCGTTGCGGTGTCGCCAGCGGCAGCACGAACTCGTACACCAGCCGGTCGTCGCGATAGTCGGTGTTGGTGTCGGTGACCTCCCCCTGAGCGACGGGCTGGCCGTCGAGCGTGATGTTGGTCAGGTTGTGCTGGGTGGCGAGATTGTTGCGGATCTCCACGCCCAGCGCGTCGAGGCGCTGGGCCATGCTGGTACCATCCTTGACGGTCGCCATCTCCTCCATCACCACCTGGCTGTAGAACGGATCCATGCGCCAGCGCTGGCGAAGCGCGGTCAGCCTGCCCTGCTCATCGAAGACCCCCTCGACGCTCATGTCCACCCAGCCGTGGGGATGAGCCAACGCCGCCGGAGGCGCCCCCAGCAGCAAGCCCATCGCCAACCCCAGCCACGCACAGTGTCTCCACACAAACAGTCTTCTCAAGGCAGCAATCCCAGCCGGTTCTGGACGTCGATGAACAAGGGGTCGAGCGCCAGCGCGTCCAGGGGCTGGCCGCCGCGTCGACCGCTCAATGTGAGGTAGGTATCGCCATTCTGCATCACGAGCCCCGGGGGACGTTCGCCGCCGCTGGTGACCTGGGCGTGAATTTCGTGGCCCGAGCGAGAGGCCAGCACGGCATCGATCTGGCCCAGGTCGCCGTCGCCATGGCGAATCACGAACCCGCGCTCGGCCAGCATCGCGAGTGTCGCCTTGAGCGTCTCTTCCGTCGTGGCCTGGACGGCGATACTCCGCGGCTGTGGCTGCGGCGACACCGCACAGGCCGTCAGCAGCAGCAGCCCGGCCAGCAGGCCCAGCCAGGCGACCCTGCTCGTCCCGGATCGCCATGTCACGGCTGGTGTCGTCTCGCGATATCTCATGGCGTCACTCCGGAGGCGGGCTGGTTCAGACGAGATTCGATATCCTGACGCAACTGCTGGCAGAACGAAGGCTGGTTGTAGCTGCGAGCGTCGATCAGGTAACCGTTGTAATCGACCACCACCGAATCGCGGTCGACCAGCGTCGTCGCGTCCGGCGTCACCACCGAGACACGCTCGATCTGCACCGGATCGGTGTTGTAGCCACCGCCGAAGTTCTGGAACACCCCCAGCGAATATCCGCTCCTGCCACCCAGGCCGAACCCGCCCCAGAAGCCGCTACGTCCGAACGGGCTGTTCACGGCGCCCAGGCCGGGCTGTGCGGTCTTGCGTTCGGCACTCACCAGCCCCAGCGAGGCGTCGGTATCCAGGATGGCGTAGCCCTGGCTCTCCAGGGCGTCCCGCGTGGCCCGCAGACGCGCCAGCGAATCGCCGCTGCCTGCCGGCCAGCGACAGTCGGCGGGCAAGGCGTTGCCGCCCATCGCCGAGGTGGGTTCCGGCGCCGACATGGCCTGGCAACCGCTCAATACGCCGAGTCCGACGCACATTGCGGCCCAGCGGCCTATCCGATATCGCAGATCGTTCATCACGGCATCCTCGCAGGAGATTGCGAACAGTGTTCAGCATGCCAGTTTCGAGCTCGCCGTTCCATGCTGCTTCCGGCGCGGCCGACCTCCCGCTCCGTCGCACTGCCCTGGGCCACGAAGCGCCGCCCGTCGCTGCCGACGTGCAACGACGTTATGCTGGGCAGAGCCACGATCCGACCCGATTCACTCCCAGCCGAGGATGCCATGAACATCGTCATCGCCCCCGATAGCTTCAAGGATGCACTTTCCGCCCGCGATGCCGCCGCCGCCATCGCCGCCGGCATCGAGCGGGAACTGCCCGACGCCACCCTGCACCAGTGTCCGATGGGCGATGGCGGCGAAGGCACGCTGGATGCCCTGCTGGCGGCGACGAACGCGGAGCGAAGGACGGCAAGCGTGCGGGACGCGCTGGGGCGCGAGACCACGGCGACCTGGGGCTGGCACGAGGCTTCGCGCACCGCATTCGTCGAGCTGGCGGAGGCCAGTGGCCTGCAGCAGCTCAAGCGTGACGAGCGTACTGCGCTCCACAGCTCGACCTTCGGGGTCGGGGAGCTGATCGTGGCAGCGCTGGACGCCGGAGCGGAGTCGCTGGTACTGACCCTGGGCGGCAGTGCCACCAACGACGCCGGCGCCGGCATGCTGGTTGCCCTCGGCGGGAGACTGCTCGATGGTGAAGGCAATTCCCTGCCTCCCGGCGGTGCCGCGCTGGCCGAACTGGCGACACTCGATCTCGATGGCCTCGATCCGCGGCTGGCCTCGTTGGCGGTTCAGACTGCCGTCGATGTCGACAACCCGCTGCTCGGGCCCCGCGGCGCCAGTGCCGTGTTCGGCCCGCAAAAGGGGGCGACGGAGGCCGATGTCGACCGGCTGGACCGGGCGCTGTCGCATTTCGCCGATCATGCCGCCAGGATTCTGGGCGAGGACTTCCGGGAACTGCCGGGGGCTGGCGCCGCCGGCGGGATGGGCTTCGCGGCACGCGCCTTTCTCGGCGCCGAGCTGCGCCCGGGCATCGAGCTGGTGATGGATCAGGTCGCGTTCGACACCCTGCTGACGGGCGCCGACTGGGTGATTACCGGTGAGGGACAGCTCGATGGACAGAGCCTGTCGGGCAAGACGCCGATCGGGATCGCCCGTCGTGCCGAACGCTTCGGCGTTCCCGTCGTCGTGCTGGCCGGACGGCTGGGCGACCAGTGGCAAGCCGCGTTCGAGCACGGCGTCACCGCGGCGTTCGCGCTGGCCGACGGCCCGATCACGCTGGACGAGGCGCTGGCGCGCTGCGGCGAACTGCTGGGCGATCGCGCGCGGACACTGGCAAGGCTGTGGCAGGCCGGCCCCAGGGGATGACGCGCCGGCGGCCGCTCTCCCACCAGGCTTGCATTGTCGTCATGTGACCCTGATATACCTTGGTACGGAACGCACTTAACGTCCTGATAGGACGACGCTATCCACGCCATATCGAGACTTGGATGGGGCTCCGCGGAGCGCCCGGTTACACTGTCACCATCACCTTTCAGGAGAGACACCATGTCCGACATCGATACCAATGCCATCGGTCTGCATACCTCCAGTGCCGAGCAGCTCGCGGAGAAGCTCAACACACTGCTTGCCAACTACCAGGTGTTCTACATGAACACCCGAGGCTACCACTGGAACGTCAAGGGCGAGCAGTTCTTCGAGCTCCACGCCAAGTTTGAGGAGATCTACACCGATCTGCTGACCAAGGTCGACGAAGTGGCCGAGCGCATCCTGACCCTGGGCTACCAGCCGCTGCACGCCTATAGCGACTATGCCAAGGTGTCGCAGATTCAGGAGGACAAGCAGGTCGCCGACGGCAAGCAGTGCGTGCAGGGTCTGGTGAAGGGTTTTCAGGTCCTGATCGAGCTCCAGCGCGAGCTGCTCTCCCAGGCCAGCGATGCCGACGACGAAGGCACCGCCTCCCTGGCCAGCGACTATATTCGCGAGCAGGAGAAGACCGTGTGGATGCTCAACGCCTATCTCGGCTGAACCTACGATCTCGCCTCCGCTGCCGACGTCGATGCCGCCCTCCGGGGCGGCATCGTCTTTTGAGGCACGGTCTATCCCACCGATAGTCGAGTTTAATTAAACTTCGACCCCACCCAGCCGATGTTGTGCGGTACCCACCATGGGCCATGCGATTCAGAAGGCTCGTGGCTTACTTCCCGCCCTGCGGAGGCCCAACATGCCCCTCGATACCCCCACCGACAGCTCCGACGCCCTCACCGCCCCGCCGTTGGAGGCGCTATGGCAGGCAGTCAACCGCTCCCAGGCGGTGATCGAGTTCGATCTCGACGGCCATGTGCTCGATGCCAATGCGCGTTTCCTCGAGGCCATGGGCTATCGCCGCGACGAGGTGGTCGGCCAGCACCACCGCCTGTTCTGTGACGAGAGCTACGCCCAGAGCCGTGCCTATCAGGCGTTCTGGACGCGCCTGGGGCGCGGCGAGTTCGTCAGCGGCGAGTTCAGGCGCGTCACCCGCCAGGGCGAGGACATCTGGCTGCAGGCGACCTACAATCCGGTGCTCGATGCCGGAGGCAAACCGCACAAGGTGATCAAGCTGGCCTCGGACATCACCCTGCAGAAGCGTGCAGTCGCCGAGTACGAAGGCAAGGTCAAGGCGATGGATCGCGCCCAGGCGGTGATCGAGTTCGACCTCAAGGGCAATATCCTTGCCGCCAACCAGAACTTCCTCGATACCCTGGGCTACCACGCCGACGAGATCGTGGGTCAGCATCACCGCATGTTCTGCGAGCCCGACCATATAGTCAGCCGCGAGTACCGCGACTTCTGGCTGGCGCTGAGCCGCGGCGAGCTGTTCGACGGCCGCTTCATGCGTCTGGGCAAGCATGGCCGCCGGGTCTGGATCCAGGCCACCTACAACCCGATCTTCGACGCCGACGGCAAACCCTACAAGGTGATCAAGTTCGCCACCGACATCACCGCCGAGGTCGAGCTGGAGGAGCATATCCAGGCCCAGACCGAAGCCATGAGCCAGTCGATCCATGCGCTCAACGCCTCCATCGCCTCGATCGCCGAGAACACCCAACTGACCCGTTCGCTGGCCCGCGAGACCCAGCAGGAGGCCAACCGAGGCACCCAGTCGCTGAACGATTCGCGCGAGGCGATGGCGGCGATCCAGAAGTCTTCCGAGGATATCGACGCCATCGTCAAGGTGATCGGTGAGATCGCCTCCCAGACCAACCTGCTGGCGTTGAACGCCTCCGTCGAAGCCGCTCGGGCCGGCGA
>NZ_CALFQK010000137.1:0-2447 GCF_937921195.1 uncultured Salinicola sp. | reverse complement strand
CTGAGCCGCGAGCCGCGAGCCGCGAGCCGCGAGCCGCGAAAAACAGCATGACCGTGAAACGAAGAACGCCAGCGACATCGTCGCTGGCGCTTTTCGTTCGAAGCTCGAAGCTCGAAGCTCGAAGCCCGAAGCTCGAAGCTCGAAGCTCGAAGCTCGAAGCTCGAAGCTCAGTCTGACTGTTCGCCCAGATCGATACAGAGATACTTGGTCTCGAGATACTCGTCGAGACCGTACTTGGAGCCTTCGCGGCCCAATCCGGAGGCCTTGACGCCACCGAACGGCGCGCTGGCGTTGGAGATCAGACCGGTATTGATGCCGACCATGCCGTACTCGAGCGCTTCCGCCACCCGCCAGACGCGGCCGAGGTCCTTCGAGTAGAAATAGGATGCCAGCCCGAACTGGGTATCGTTGGCCAGCCGCACCGCCTCCTCCTCGGTCTCGAACGGGAACAC
Organism: uncultured Salinicola sp.; assembly: GCF_937921195.1. Lineage (NCBI taxonomy): Bacteria > Pseudomonadati > Pseudomonadota > Gammaproteobacteria > Oceanospirillales > Halomonadaceae > Salinicola > uncultured Salinicola sp. The sequence continues at coordinate 1,995 of NZ_CALFQK010000137.1, read as the reverse complement.
CGCCGCCAGCGGACCGAAGGTCTCCTCGCTCGCCACCTTCATCTCCGGGGTGGCGTGGCTGATCAGCGTGGGCGAGAAGAAGCGCCCGCCGAGGGAGTGTTCGTGGCCGCCGAGCAGCAGCTGGGCCCCCTTGTCGGTGGCGTCCTTGATGTGATCGGTCACCTTGGCCACGGCATCGTCGTCGATCAGTGGGCCGATATTGACCCCTTCCTCGAAACCGTCGCCGACCCTGAGTTCACTGTTCATGGCGGCGGCCAGCTTTTCGCTGAACGCATTGATCACGCTGGACTGGACCAGGAAACGGTTGGTACAGACGCAGGTCTGGCCGGCATTGCGAAACTTGGAGGCGATGGCCCCTTCGACCGCCGCGTCCAGGTCGGCATCCTCGAACACCAGGAAAGGCGCGTTGCCGCCGAGCTCCAGCGAGATCTTCTGGATATGCTGGGCAGCATTGGCCATCAAGGAGCTACCGACCTCGGTGGAGCCGGTGAAGGTGACCTTGCGTACCACGGAAGAGTCGGTCATCGCCTTGGCGATCTCGCTGGCCTTGCCCGGCACCACGTTGAAGACGCCGCGGGGAACACCGGCCTGCTCTGCCAGTGCGGCCAGCGCCGTCGCGGAGAACGGGGTCTGGCTGGCGGGCTTGATCACGATGGTGCAGCCCGCCGCCAGTGCGGCAGCCGCCTTGCGCGTGATCATCGACGAGGGGAAATTCCAAGGCGTGATGGCGCCGACGACGCCTACCGGCTGCTTGGTGACGACGATACGCTGCCGGGTGTTGGCCGCAGGGATGGTGTCGCCATAGATACGACGTGCTTCCTCGGCGAACCAGCGCATGAAGCTCGCGGCGTAGACGATCTCCCCCGCCGCTTCCTTGACCGGCTTGCCCTGCTCGGCAGTCATGATCGCGGCCAGCTCATCCTTGTGCTCGAGCATCAGCTCGTACCACTTCATCAGGATATCGGCACGCTCCAGCGCCGTGTGATTGCGCCAGCCCGGCAGCGCCGCTTCCGCGGCTTCGATGGCGCGCTCGGTCTCGGCGCCCCCCAGGCGCGGCATGCGCCCGAGAATTTCGCCATTGGCGGGGTTGTCGACGTCGATCTGCTCGCCGCTGTCGGCCGCGACCCAATTGCCATCGATATAGGCAAAGGGCCTGAACAGCGCACTCTCTTTAACGGATTGCATGATTCACTCCTTCCTGGATGTGCTCGCCGGAAGCGGGTGTGCCGCCTACCCGCCCGGCTGTTGCCACGAGTCAGCGTGCAACGGGGGTCGGTCGTGGCTGGCCCCCGTGAAAACGAGTCAGCCGCCACGATTCTACTGGACAGGATGGCGCGTTAACGTCACTCGTGCCAGTCGCATTCGCGCCCCGCCAGAGCCGAACGCCGAGTCGATCCGCGCCCGACGCCGGATGCCGCTCACGAACTCGAAGCGAGCGCACTCACCACCACTGGGACCACAGTGTCACGCCCACGGCCACCACGATGGCGATACCGCTCAGCCACTGCCCGTTCAGGCGCTGGGGTTCGCGATGCACGTGACGCAACCCCAGCCACGCCAGCACGATAGCCATCGCTTCCACCGCCGGCGCATAGCGCCCCGCGCTGACCCCGGCAACGGCCACGACGAAAGCGGCCAGCGCCCAGTGCGACAGCATCTTGCGCCGGGTCCTGCCGTCGACGTCACGGGTGGTGCTGGCACGTCGCTGGGCCTCGGGGCGGTTGAAAACCTGAATGGCCCGGCCGCCGCGGAGTTCGAAGCGCACTGGCGTTCCGGCGCTCGGCAGGCCGCGACCGCGCCATTGGGAGAAGTCGAAGGGATAGCGCTTGCCATCGTTGCACGCGATCTCTCCGACCTGGGCTTCATCGTCGAAATGGGAAAGGCGACCGTCCATCCTGCTGTCCTTGCGGCTATCCATACGGAACCGTTACCGGGGGCCCGAGCGGGGCCGGGTAAAACGGTTCTCAGCGACCGTTGACCAGCATCAAAAATTCC
>NZ_CALFQK010000136.1:0-2703 GCF_937921195.1 uncultured Salinicola sp. | reverse complement strand
TCGACCAGTCTTGTTCCCTGATCGGGCGGCCATGGCAGATCACGCCGGGCCGGGTTTGCGGTGCGTGGAGGGGCCATGACGATACTGTCCATCCGATCCGGTGATTTCGACGTGGCAGACCGGGTCGAGGCGTTCCGCAACGTGGTGTCGACCATGACCAGGGTCGACGTCACGCCCGACGACCCCCGGACCTTTCATTCCGAAACCTCGATCGCCATCCTCACCGATCTGATGATCGGCCATGGCAGCCATTCGGCCTCCACCGCCGTCAGAACCACGGCCCATGCCGCCGATGCCGGCGACAATGTGATGTTCCACATCCCGCTCTCCGGCGGCTGTTCGATCGCCCAGACCGGCGGCGAAACCGCCGAGTTGCGGCCCGGCCTGATCTATGCCGACCCGAGCGGCTTCACCGGACGCTGCTCGATGAACATTTCCGGGTCGAAGGCCGGAAAACCTGGTTCGAAACCGTGGACGAGCTGAAAACGGCCTTGGATGCTTATCTCGTCTACTACAACGAACGGCGCCCCCATCAGGGACGCGGCATGAAGAGGCGCACGCCCCTCAGGGCCTTCAAGGAAGGCATCCCGAAACCCGAATCGAAGGCCACCGCCCCGAAAACCACAACGGCAACCGCCGCTTAACCCGGCTCCCCAGGCGGAACTATCAGGTGATTACCCTCTCTGTACAGCTTTGCAATTTTGCAGATACGTCTGGATGATTGTCGTTTAGATATGCAAAAATTGAAGGTCACCCGGCTCACGGTGGCGCGCCGTGATGCTGACTTTCCATTGTCGAATCGATAAACTCCGAGTTAAATAGCACGACATTTACGCCAAGCTGATAATGAAAAGCTGGAGAGGGAGGTATAAATGAATGGCCTAGAGCATATATTCAGACTATTCATTGCGGACTTGATGGTTGCGTATGACCTGAAAATTATAGAAGATATTATTGACGGGCGAGATAGCATTGTCGATTTTCGAGTCTCCAATGCTTCGGGTGCGACGGCAGTGGTCGAGACGCGACTTTACCAGTCGCTCAAGATCAGCCTCGACCTGTGGCGCCGAGCGTTTGATCAACTGGAAGCCCTCCGGATCAAGAGCACAAGCCAAGTGGGGCTGCTTGTGACGAATGCGCGGCTGCCCACGGCATTGCGCGCCGAGGTTCCAAAGTCGATCACGGTTTGGGATTATGACGTGATCACCTTTCTGGTTGGCAGCCGTCCCGGGCTGGCTACTGAATGGGAGCGGATCAGTCAGGAGAGCTTCATCCATCGCAGTAGTCCGCTTCCGGAACCGGGCCAGACGTCCGTTGGTTTCATTAACACGCCACCTACACCACCAGCTCCGCGCGCGCGCTCACTTTCGTCGGCCACACCCGGTGCTGACCTCTGCAAGAAACTGAAGGATATCAAACCGGGAAAAGGAAAGATGGCGACAGCTTTTGAAAACACCTGCATCGACGCTCTCAAATATTTGTTCGATGGAGATCTCATAAACTGGACGCCACAGCAGAAATCATTTAGCCGACTCCACCGGTACGACCTGATCGCTCGGATTGCCTCGCAGAACGATTTTTGGAACTCCCTCGTGATGGATCACCGCAGCCGCTACCTGATATTCGAATTCAAGAACTACAAAGACCCCGTAACCCAACGCGAAGTTTACAGCACTGAAAAGTACCTCTTTCCGCAAGCGATGCGTTCAACCGCCATCATCATCTCGCGCAATGGGGCCAATCGCAACGCTGTGCAGGTGACGCACGGCGCGTTTCGGGAGGCGGGTAAGTTGATCTTGGTCCTCGACATCAACCAGGTCTGCGATATGTTGCACCGTCGGGACCGGGGGGAAGATCCGTCGAGCGTCCTCGCGGGCGTCATTGAGGATATGCTGGTCGGGCTGGAGCGCTGAGAGCCCGTCCGGGAGCTTATTGAATCCAGTGAATCCGTTGTGATTCTATGCCGCGCCAGAGGAAAAGGTAGCGGAGAGAATGTGGACGACGGAAACCCGCCGGGTTTATGAACGGCAGGGCCTGAGATATCCGAGCGACCTGACCGATGAAGAATGGTCGCTTGTCGAGCCGCTGATCCCCCTGCGAAGCACGGCGGTCGACAGCGCATGGTCGATGTCCCCAATGTTCTGAATGGCCTGTTCTATGTGCTGATGACCGGCTGCCATTGGCGGGCCCTGCCCAAGGATCTGCCGCCCTGGAATAGGGTGCATGAGTATCTGTGTCTGTAGGAATGGGATGGCACGCTGGCGCAGATCCAGCCTGCCGATATCCAGGATCGAGACGGCGCGTTGCCGATGCTGAAGGAGGTCCGCCGCCTGTTCCCCTTCGTCGAGCGCATCTTCGCCGACGGGGGCTACCAGGGGGCCGCCACGGCTGCCGCCGTGCGTGAACTCGGCGTCTGGCACCTGGAAATCGTCAAGCGTTCCGATACCGCCAAGGGCTTTCAGGTCCTGCCCAAACGCTGGATCGTCGAACGGACCTTCGGATGGCTCGGCCGCTGCCGCAGGCTGGCCAAGGACGTCGAGAACCTCTCACGGATGGCTCTGGCATTCCTCCGCCTCGCCATGATCCGGATCATGATGCGCAGAATCGCAAGGAGTCGGAAATCATAGATAACTTCTCGGACGGACTCTTAGAGCAAATTACCCAGCATAGGAATCAGGGGATTCCCCTCAGCCGTCAGTTGTG
>NZ_CALFQK010000135.1:0-9257 GCF_937921195.1 uncultured Salinicola sp. | reverse complement strand
TAACTGTTGATGCCCTTGGTCGCCTCGATCATCTGCATCGACTCGGCGGCCGGCAGCACCGGCCCCCACGAGACCTGCAGGAAGTGGGTGATCAGGGTCTCGATGTGCTGCAGCATCTTTTCCCGCGGCGGCGGCGTGGTCAGCGGATGGTCGGCCTTGTAGTCGCCGGCCGGCATGTGGTCGATGCACTGCTGGAGGATGCGCACGCTCTGGCGCATCTCCTCAATCCGCATCATGCCGCGATCGAAGGCGTCGCCGTTGACGGCGGTGGGCACCTCGAAATCGAAGTTCTCGTAGCCGGAGTAGGGGCGCTTCTTGCGCAGATCGAAGTCGAGCCCGGTGGCGCGCAGGTTGGGGCCGGTGACGCCCCAGTCCAGCGCCTGCCGGGTGTCGAAGGCGGCGACGAAGCGGGTGCGATCGCGCACGATGGCGTTGTCCATCATCGCCTTCTCGTATTCGGCGAGGCGCTTGGGCATCCAGTCGACGAACCCCTGCACCAGCTTGTCCCAGCCGGTGGGCAGATCGTGGGCGGTGCCACCGATGCGATACCACGCCGGGTGCATGCGGAAACCGGTGATCGCCTCGATCACCTCGTAGGCCTTCTGGCGATCGGTGAAGGTGAAGAACACCGGCGTCATCGCCCCCAGATCCTGCAGGTAGGTCCCCAGGAACAGCAGGTGGCTGTTGATACGGAACATCTCCGCCATCATCACCCGGATCGTCTTGGCGCGATCGGTGACCGTGATCCCGGCCAGCTTTTCCACCGCCAGCACGTAGGGCAGGTTGTTCATCACCCCACCGGTGTAGTCGATGCGGTCGGTATAGGGGATGAAGCTGTGCCAGGACTGGCGCTCCGCCATCTTCTCGGCGCCGCGGTGGTGATAGCCGATGTCCGGCACGCAGTCGACCACCTCCTCGCCATCGAGCTGCAGCACGATGCGAAACGCGCCATGGGCCGAGGGGTGGTTGGGCCCGAGGTTCAGGAACATGAACTCGGTCTCTTCCCCCTCGCGCTTCATCCCCCAGGCCGCGGGATCGAAGCGCAGCGCCTCCTGCTCGACCTCCTGGCCCTTGACCGTCAGGGTGTAGGGATCGAACTCGGTGGCGCGGGCGGAGTAATCCTTGCGCAGCGGGTGACCGGTCCAGGTCGGCGGCATCATGATCCGGGTCAGATGCGGATGGCCGGCAAAATCGATGCCGAACAGGTCGAACACTTCACGCTCGTACCAGTTGGCATTGACGAAGATATCGCTGATCGAGGGCAGCGAGAGATCGCGCTCGTGCAGCGCGACCTTGATCATCAGATCGGCGTTCCGCTCCACCGACAGCAGTTGGTAGAAGACGGTGAAATCGGACGGTGGCAGCCCCCGGCGGTGAGTGCGCAGACGCTCGTCGACGGCGCTCAGGTCGAACAGCATCGAAAATGGACCGGTCACGCGCCGCAGAAAGCCGAGCACGTCCCGTAGCTGCTCGCGGGCGACCCAGATGACCGGCATGGCGGTCAGCGTCTCCTGCGGCGTGAAGGCGGCCTCGCCGAACTGGCGCACCAGTTCGGCCACGACGTCGGGCTGACCGGCGGCATGGGAGGCGCTAAAGGTCGTCGCGCTCTCGTTTTGAGAATCATCGGCTGCGGTCATGGCTGGCGGCCCCCGGTGCAGAATCAATGGTCGAAAATGACCACAAGGATCAATGGCAGGAACGATCGACGTGGGCGATCGGGCTAGATGCCATCGGGGGTGCGCAGCTCCTTGACCGCGATGCGCCGGTCGCGGTGCTTTTCACGCTGCGACGGCATCTCGGCACGATAGACGCCCTGGTCTCCGACCACCCAGGAGAGCGGGCGGCGCTCTTCCTGGATCGACTCCTGCAGGAGCTGGAGACCTTGAAGAAACGCCTCGGGGCGCGGCGGGCAGCCGGGCACGTAGACATCCACGGGCAGGAACTTGTCGACGCCCTGAACCACGGAGTAGATATCGTACATGCCGCCGGAGTTGGCGCACGATCCCATCGAGATGACCCACTTGGGCTCGAGCATCTGGTCGTAGAGCTGCTGGATGACGGGCGCCATCTTGATGAAGCAGGTACCGGCGATGACCATGAAGTCTGCCTGCCGTGGCGAGGCGCGGATGACCTCGGCCCCGAAACGGGCGACGTCGTGGGGCGCGGTGAACGCCGTGGTCATTTCCACGTAGCAGCAGGAGAGCCCGAAGTTGTAGGGCCACAAGGAGTTCTTGCGTCCCCAGTTGACGGCCGAGTGGAGCACGTCCTCGAGCTTGCCCATGAATACGTTGCGATGAACCTGCTGCTTCATCGGATCATCGACGATCTCACGCTCGCCAAGTGGGTAACGATCAGCCGCGGAATCGCCTCCCTCCGCACGGGTCAGGGTGTACTGCATAGTGGGCCTCAACAAACCTGATAGAAAAACGGTCGAGGAAGCGCGGGCCGGTCACGGATGCCTGGCTCCCATCGTTATAATCTTGTCGATCGCCATGGCGACCTTGCCTGCCGGGCTCGGCGTTTAGCGCTGCCACGCGATGGCCGACGTTGTCAGCGTGCATGACGCTCGACTCCCGGCACGGCGGCCAGCTCGCGCGCTCTCGAGGCGTCTTCGCGCCCTCTCTTGCGCGGCGCCCAGTCGAGCGCACCGACGCGCGCGTCGTAGACGAGTCCGGCCAGCAGGATGAGGATGAAAACTGTCGCTGCCGCGAATCCCGTCCAGCCCACCTCGCGCACGGAGACGGCCCAGCCGAACAGGTAGACGGCTTCGATGTCGAAAATGACGAACAGCATGGCAACGAGATAGAACTTGACCGAGAACCGCTGGCGCGCAGTGCCGGCGCCAACGATGCCGGATTCGAACGGGAGGGACTTGCTGCGGCCATGACTGCGGCCACCGAGCAGGCTGGCAGCGCCGATCATCAATCCACAGAGTGCAACGACGGCCACCACGAACAGCCCGGTAGCCCAGTAGCTGGCAATCCATGCGGAGACCGGATCGGACATGCCTTCCCTCGCAGACGTAATGGAACCTGAACTCGGCGATATCGAACCAGACTGACAGGTTCGTAAGTTTACGAGTTTACACGATGACGACTTGGTAACAAGCCTGCTAATTAGTCCTATTGCACCCCGCCGACAAATCTGGCGTGCCGGGATCAGGCGGCCGTCTTCGTCACTCTATCCTTTATCGGCATCATTGCCATTGGGCAATGGCAGCATCTTGTCTTAGGCTAGACGCTTTCCTGCCGCTTGCAATGTCCAGCCATGGTTTCTCATTCGACTCCCAATGCCTTGACGATCGCCGGATCCGATCCGTCCGGTGGCGCCGGACTGCAGGCCGATATCAAGACGTTCTCGGCGCTCGGCGTCTATGCCACCAACGTGATTACCGCCGTGATCGCGCAGAACACGCGAGGCGTGGTGGCGGTGGAGCCGGTATCGGTGGCGCTGATCCGCACCCAACTGGACAACCTGCTCGACGACGTCGAGATCGATGCGGTCAAGATCGGCATGGTTGCCAGCCGCGACGTGGCGCAGACGATCGCCGAGGCGCTGACGCGGCGCCGGCCGCGCTGGATCGTGCTCGACCCGGTGATGGTCGCCAAGAGCGGCGACAGGCTGGTGGACGATGAGGGCCTGCGCGCCGTGCGCGATATCCTGATCCCCCTGGCCGACGTGATCACGCCCAACCTCCCCGAGGCGGCAGCCCTGCTCGGGACCGAGGTGCCGCGCGATACCGCCGCCATGGAGGCGATGGTGGGCGATCTCGCGGCGCTGGGGGCCCCCTACGGCCTGCTGAAGGGGGGCCATCTACCGCTGGATCGCTGCCCGGACCTGATGTGGATGCCGCACGCGACGCGCTGGCTGGATGCGCCGCGCCTGCTGACGCCCAATCTCCACGGTGCGGGCTGCGCACTCTCGTCGGCGATCGCGGCCCAGCTGGCGCACCTTCCGCCAGCCCGCCCCGACGTCGAGGCGGCCATCGAAGCCGCCAAGCAGTGGCTTCTTGAGGCCCTCGAAGCCAGCGACCGCCTCACCGTGGGCCAGGGCAAGGGGCCGCCGCACCATTTTCATGCCTGGTGGTAGACAGCGAGCCGCGAGCCGCGAGCCGCGAAAATCAGGGTGTTGCCCTTGAGAGAGAAATGCCAGCGACGCTGGCATTTCTCGCCCGAAGCCCGAAGCCCGAAGCCCGAAGCCCGAAGCCCGAAGCCCGTAGCTCAATCGTCCGGATCGAGCACCGCCTTCAGGAAGGCCTTGGTACGCTCCTCCTTCGGCGCGGTGAAGATCTCCTCCGGCCTGCCCTCTTCCTTGATCCGCCCCTTGTCGAAGAAACAGATACGATCGGAAACCTGGCGCGCGAAATGCATCTCGTGGGTCACCAGCAGCATGGTCAGGTCGTGCTCGTCGGCCAGGGTCCGGATGACGTTCAACACCTCCCCCACCAGCTCCGGATCCAGCGCCGAGGTCGGCTCGTCGAACAGCATGATCTTGGGCCGCATCGCCAGCGCCCGTGCAATGCCCACCCGCTGCTGCTGGCCACCGGAGAGCTGGTGAGGGTACTTGTCGGCCTGGTCGGTGAGTCCCACCATCTCCAGCAGCTCCATGCCGCGCTTCCTCGCTTCGGCCTTGCTGACACCGAGCACCTGTACCGGCGCCTCGGTCAGGTTGCGCAGCACCGTCATGTGGGGGAACAGATTGAACTGCTGGAACACCATGCCCAGGTGGCTGCGCATCTGGCGCAGGTGCTGCTCGCCGGCCGGCTCGAGCGACTCGCCCTTGCGCTGGTGCCAGAGCGGTTCGCCGCCGACATAGACGACGCCGTCGTTGATCTTCTCCAGCGTCATCAGGATGCGCAGCACCGTCGACTTGCCCGAGCCGGAGGGGCCGATGATCGTCACTTTCTCGCCGCGCTGGACCTCGAAATCGAGTTCGTCGAGTACCACATGATCGCCGAAGCGCTTGACGACCTTGTCGAATTTGATGATGGGATCGCAAATGTCGGTGGCGTCGTTCATTTGAGGGAGAGGCCTCGCTTGGGCAGATGGGTATCCAGGTAGCGCACGCCGAAGGAGGCGATGATCGTCATCACCAGATAGAGGCCGCCAACCATGGAGAGCGGGATCAGGTAGCCGCCGGTGCGATCGCCGATGATCTTGGCCACGCCGAGCATCTCCAGCACGGTCACGACCGACAGCACGGGCACGTCTTTCATGATCGAGACCAGATAGTTGCCCAGCGCGGGAATGATGCGCGGGATCGCCTGCGGCAGGATGATGTGGGTGAAGGCCCTGGCGGACGCCAGGTTGAGTGCGCGTGCCGCCTCGCGCTGCCCCTTGGCCACCGCCTCCAGGCCGGCACGATAGACCTCGGAGGTGTAGGCGCTGTACTGCACGCCCAGTGCCAGCGCGCCGGTCAGGAACGCCGGCAGCGTCAATCCGAACTCGGGCAGCACGTAGAACAGGAAGAACAGCTGGATCAGCAGTGGCGTGTCGCGGATGAACTCCGTCACCAGCTTGGCCGGCCAGCGGATGAAGCGGGTCGGCGCGCTCTTCAGCGCCGCCAGGATCAGCCCCAGGATCAGGGCGATGAAGAAACCGACCACGGTGGCCTGCAGCGTCACCACCAGGCCGTGCAGCAGAATCGGAAAGATCGAGACCGCAAAGGCCCACTGGCTGCTGGTATCCCACTCGATGCCGAAAAACATGCGTTATCCCCCCGCCGCGCGCCAGCGGCCAACGTAGCGTTCCAGCAGCTTCATGCAGGCGGTGAGCACCAGCGCCATGCCGAAGTACATGAACAGGACCAGGGTATAGACGGTCACGCTGTCCTGGGTGAAATTACGGATCTGCTCGGCCCGGAAGGCCAGGTCGCCTAGCGAGATCAGCGACACCAGCGCCGTGTCCTTGAGGTTCTGTACCGCGAGGTTGCCGAAGGTCGGCATCATCTCCGGAATCGCCTGCGGCAGGGTGATGCGCCACAGCCGCTTGCGCCCGGTAAAGTTGAGCGCGGTCGCCGCTTCGTACTGCTCCTTGGGTACCGCCTGCACGGCGCCGCGGACGACTTCGGCACCATAGGCGCCGATATTCAGCGCCAGCGCGACAACCCCCGCCACCACCGGTGGAAACCGCAGGTCTAGCCCGATCGCCTGCCCCATGATGGGTAGCGCGAAGTAGATCCAGAACAGCTGCACCAGCAGGGAGGTGCCACGGAATATCTCGATGTAGGCAACGCTGAACCCCTTGAGGAGGGGATTGTGGGACAGCTTGCCGAGACCGAAGACAAAGGCGCAGATACCCCCCAGAATCGTCGAATAGACCGTGAGCTGCACGGTCACCCACGCGCCCTGGGACAATGGGGCGAGATAACTCGTCCATTCCATCGGAAAGACTCCGCATTCGCTGACGAACGGTGCCGGTGGTCACCGGCACCGTTCAATCACGGCACGCATGCGCGCTCGAGGCCATCGCTCTGGCGCACATGCGCAATCACATCGCGTTCAAAAGCCTGGCTGAGCTCAGGAATCCGCGGTGCAGAGCTCTTCCGTGGTGTGGTGGCTCGAACCCTCGACATCGGCCTGGCTGAAGCCGTATCCCATCAGGGTCTCGCGCCAGTCGTCGGTCTGCTTGTACTCCTCCAGCGCCTGGTTGACCGCGTCGCGCAGCTCGGTGTTGTCGCTGTTGAAGGCGAACGCCCCCCAGCTTCGCACCTCTTCGCCATCGATGACCGGATCCTTGAAATCACCGGCGGACTCGACGTCATCGCTCTTGTCGGCCAACTCGCTGACCGTCAGGCTGGTTGCGGCGTAGGCGTCTGCGCGTCCGGTGGAGACCGTGGAGATCGCATCGGCGTTACTGGAGATGGTGACCATGTTTTCCTGCGGCACGCCGAGCGCCTGCAGCATGTCCAACTGGTCGGCACCCGCCATGATGGCGATCTTGGCATCGCCGTCGACGAAATCGCTGAAGGCGTGCAGGTCCTTGGGGTTACCCTCCTTGACCAGCAGTCCTTCCCCGTAGGAGGAGTTCGGCTCGGAGTAGATCACCTGCTGGCAGCGATCCGGCAGTACCGCCATCTCGGCCGCGGCGATGTCGAAGCGATTGGCCTGCAGGCCGGGGATCAGCGAGCTGAAGTTGGTGGTGACCCACTCGATATCGTCGATCCCCATCTCGTTCATGATATGGCGGATGACATCGGGACCCGCGCCCTTGGCTTCCCCGCTCATGTCCATATAGCCGTAGGGGATTTCGTTGGCCACGGCGATCTTGACCGAGCCGGAGTCCTTGATCTCCTGGAGTGAAGCGGCCTGCGCGACCCCGACGGCCAGGCAGGAAAGCACGGAACCGGCAATCAGTGTCGTGACGCCTTTATTGATGTTGTATCGCATCGTTCAGATTCTCCGTCTGCAAGATTCGGACCCGCGGCGGCGGGTCACGCTTGACTCGAGTTCTCGATGATGGGCGCATTGTCGCTTGTCATCGCGCCCAGGCCGGCGTGGCCTCGCCATAATTGTCATGATCCACTGTCGACAAACCAGGACAATTTGCAAAAGCTTGGTCCGCTTGGATAGTAGCACCACCCCAGCGGCGGGCGTCAAAGCCTTTATTGAATCATGACAATGTCACCCCAAGAGCCTCCCGGATCGGGTATCCGGCCTGCTTTTCTCGCTTCCGGCAGTGGTCGAACTGCCGGGTTTCGCCCGATCCGGGCCCTCATCGCTCCCTCGAGACACTGGTAACATAAACATACGTTCTAGTAGCGTCTGTTTTCAATAACGCTTTGCTTGCTATTGATCCCGATCATTCCAATGCCGGCCCGGCGTGCTAATCTTTCGTCTACCTTTCCACCCCCAATTTCAGACAGGATGCCAGGCTGCGATGCGAGCTCTGATTCAACGGGTCAGCCAGGCGTCGGTAAGCGTCGAAGGCGAGATCGTGGGACGTATCGGTACGGGACTGCTGGCACTCGTCGGCGTCGAAGCGACCGATGACCGAGCCCATGCCGATCGCCTGCTGCACAAGCTGCTGCACTACCGCGTATTCGCCGACGACACTGGCCGCATGAACTGCAACCTGCAGCAGGTCGAGGGAGGATTGCTGCTGGTGTCCCAGTTCACGCTGGTGGCGGCGACCGACAAGGGCCTGCGCCCGAGCTTCTCCAGCGCCGCCCCGCCGGCGCACGGACAGGCGATGTTCGACTACCTGGTGGCCCAGGCCTGCCGGGCATGGCCGCGCGTCGAGACAGGCCGGTTCGGCGCCGACATGCAGGTGGCGCTGACCAATGACGGTCCGGTGACGTTCATGCTGGAGACATAGGGACAAGACGATTCAGCCCACGACGGCGACCGCCGGCTCGGTGACACCTCATACGCCTCATAAGACAGGGAAACGCGGCACGCGCCGTGAGCGACAGAAAGGAATCTGACCCATGACCATCCCCCTTGCCATCATCACCGGCGGCGCCCAGGGCATCGGACGCGCCACGGTGGAACTACTGCTGACCGAAGGCTGGCGGGTCGCCGCCCTGGATCGCGACGCGGAAGCCGTGGCGGAACTCGACGAGACCCATCCCGCGGCAACGCTTCTGACCATGGTCGTCGACGTCAGCGACGAGTTGCAGGTCAAGGAAGCGTTTCATCACCTCACGAACTGGCAGCGGGAGAACGATCAATCCACGGGCGTGGATCTGCTGGTGAACAATGCCGGACTCGCCGACCCGGTATGCGGCCCGATCGAGGAGCTGGCGCTGGCGGATTGGCGGTTATGGCAGGAGAGCCATCTGACCGGCGCCTTCCTCTGCACTCGCGCCGCCGTTCCCGGTTTGCGCCAGCGCCAGGGCGCCATCGTCAATATCGCCTCCACCCGTGCGCTGCAGTCGGAGCCCCACTGCGAATCGTACGCAGCCGCCAAGGGCGGGTTGCTCTCCATGACCCATGCGTTGGCGGTCAGCCTGGGACCGGACATCCGCGTCAATGCCATCTGCCCGGGCTGGATCGAGACCGGGCCATGGCAGAAGGCCGGTGGTCGGGCGCGCGCGGAACACCGGGATATCGACCGCGACCAGCATCCGGTGGGGCGCGTCGGCGAACCGGCCGATGTCGCTGCCACAGTGGCCTTTCTCGCCAGCGACAAGGCGGGATTCATTACCGGCCAGCACATCAGCGTCGATGGTGGGATGACCAGAAAGATGATCTACGCCGAGTGAGCCGCGAGCCGCGAGCCGCGAGCCGCGAGCCGCGAGCCGCGAGCCGCGAGCCG